>CACZTQ010000118.1 GCA_902784155.1 Oscillospiraceae bacterium | reverse complement strand
CCCGTTTTTAAAATATCTCGGTCTCTCGCTTCTCGGCATAGCTCCCCGCCTTGTGCTCTACACGGTATTGGGCAACAAGATATACGACCTTATCCCCTATCACATTCTTCTTCCCGCGATTCTTATTCTTTTTGTAGCCGGTCTCGCCGCGTGGACTGTCGCCTACGCCGTGAAATCCGTCAGGCGCGAAAAGCTCGCGGGCGTTTCGCCCTACACTCCTCTTTGCGAAGAGAAGCGCTCCGTGATACTCGAAACCGATATGGGGCCCGACTGCGACGACGCGGGCGCTCTCGCGATAATGCTTCAGTATCTCAAAAAATATGATATTGAGCTGCTCGGAGTGAGCAACACGACATCGAACCCTTACGCAAACGGCTGCATCAGAGCTATCCTCGGCTATTACGGATATGAGGATATACCGATAGGTATGCATAACGGTATATCGATACTCCCCGATGACTCGGCTTATAACAGGCAGATAGTCAAAAAATACTGCAAATACGAAAACAGCGCCTGCTCCTCGATGAGCGAAAAAGAATTCTATAATTCTCTTCTCAGAAACGCTCCCGACAAATCCGTCACGGTTATCTCAACCGGTATGTTCACGAATATTTCGGCGGCCCTGAGCGAAGACGCGCCCTTATTCAACAGGAAGGTCCACTCGATAGTCGCGATGGCGGGCAAATTCCCCGAGGGCGAGGAATTCAACATCACCACCGACCCGCTGTCGTTTGCGAATGTGATTGAGAAATTCAGGAATCTCATCGTCTTCAGCGGCTTCGAGGTCGGCAAGGGAATCAAGACGGGCTTCGACAGCGAGGCGGAAGGCAATCCCGTATTCGACGCCTACAGACTTCACTGCAAGGGAAAGGTGCCCTGCAAAACCCCTTCATTCGACCTCACGGCGGTGCAGTATGCATTTGAAGGAAATTCAGTTTTTTATTCTCTCTCAAAGCCGGTTGAAATCAAAACCGACATCAACGGCAGAATCTCGGCAAAAAAGAATAAAAACCAGAACAGATACTATATCGTCAAAGAGGCGAAGGACAGCGCCATAGAAGAATACCTCAACGATATGCTCATAAGAAATCCCGCGACATTTACCGCAGAAACAGAGGAAAGCGAAAATGAAAACACTGATACTGTCTGACTCGCACGGCAACACCTACAATGTCAGAGACGCTCTCACAAAGCACCCCGACGCGGGGCAGATAATTTTCCTCGGAGACGGCGAGAGGGATTTCACTTATCTCGGCGAAGAAATCGGAAACCGCGCTCTCACAATGGTCTGCGGCAACTGTGACTTCGGCTCGGACCTGAATGAAGTGGAGCTTCTTAAAATCGAGAATCACCTTGTTTACTGCACACACGGCCATAAGCAATATGTGAAATACGGGCTCGATAATCTCCTCAAAGAAGCGGAGACGGTCGGCGCCTCTCTCGTCCTCTACGGGCACACTCACGAACAGTTTACGGATTACTTTGACGGGATGCACATTATGAACCCCGGCAGCATCAACGAATACGAATACGGCATCGCGGATATTACTCCGCAGGGTATAGTCCTGAGCAAAATGACGCTTTATAAATACTGATAAACAATCCCCGCTCACCGGCGGGGATTGATTTTTATAATGAATTATTCGCTTATTCTTTATTTTATTTTTCCTATTCTTTCATAAATCTCATCCGCCTTTTTGCACCAAAGCTCAAAGCCTTCGGGAGTTTCGGGGAAGCGCCTGTAATGATTAAAGACGGCGACAGCGTTGCCCGCCGCCTTGACGGCGGCTTTTATCGTTGAGAGGCGGATTTTTCTGCCCGTAATTCCTTTGACAAACGCCGAGAGCGATTTGAGCACGGCGGAGGGCGGAAGCGAAGCGCCGCTCATTGAATTCAGAAGCTCGTCCGAGACAAGACCGCTCTCAAAGGCGTACTGAAATTCATCGATGTCTGCCGCGTTGACAACGCCGACAAGCAGAGCTCTGAGAAGCGCGAATTCCGCGCCCTGCCCCCTGTTGTAAGCGCTGTTGATTCCCCAGAGTGAAAAGCGCGAGGTGTCTCCCGTTTTAAAGGCCCTGTCGAGAGCGGCGGCGGCAATCTGTATTTCGTGCATTGACGAGGTGACTCCCTCGCCGTTTACGGATTTTGTAAGGCAGCCCGCGTCTCCGCAGACGATGAAGTTATCGGCAACAAGAGAGTGGCAGTTTCTTGTATAGGGAGTGCATCCCCTCTCGATTCTGACAACCTCGTGAGGCGGGAGAGTAACGGTCTTTATCATCTCCTCATAGACCCTGTCCGCGTAATCAAACGAGTGGCAGGCACCTATTCCGATTATCGCGCCCTCGGGGTCTGCGCAGGGGGCAATCCAGCTCTTGTAAGATGCCCAGAAGGTCGAGCTGTCGATATAATCTTCTTTGTTTTTGATTTTTACATATCTGAGGACAACATAAAACATATCTTCAGGCGTGAGCGGAGTATTCTCAACCCCGTAACCGTCGGGAAGGCTTGTGCGCGCGAGGGCGGGAATACCCGAGCAGTCGGCGACAACGCGGGCTTCGATTTCTTTTTCTTCGCCGTTACGGGATACTCTCACGCCGTTTACCCTGCCCGCCCTGTCAAAGGTCAGCCCTTT
>CACZTQ010000117.1 GCA_902784155.1 Oscillospiraceae bacterium | reverse complement strand
GGGCAGGGCATACAGTATTTGCAGCCGGTGCAGCCGATTCTCGTGCGGTCGAGATAAGCCCTGTGAACATTCTCCATGAGAGCGAGCTCGTCGTCTGACATTATCCCGGGCGCAACGGTGTCGAATATGCGAAGGTTTTCTTCAATCTGCTCCGCCTCGTTGCAGCCCGAGAGCACAACACAGACCTCGGGATGATTGCAGAGCCAGCGGAACGCCCACTCGACCGGGGAGCGCCTGACGGGGAAGGCGTCATAGAGCGCCTGCACGTTATCGGGAGCTTTTGAAAGCCTGCCGCCGAGAAGCCCCTCCATTATGACTACGGGGATTCCTTTTTCTCCCGCGAGCTTCAGGCCCTTTGTGCCGGCCTGGTTTTCGGTATCCATAAAATTATACTGAATCTGAACCATATCCCAGTCATAATCATTCAGTATATATTCAAAATCCTCATAGGGGCCGTGAAACGAGAAACATTTGTTGCGGATTATTCCCTCGCGCTTCATATCCTCAAAAAATTCCGGGGCGCCTATCGCTTTGAAGGCCTCCCATTCTTTTTTGTCAAGCCCGTGCATAAGATAGAAATCTATGTGGTCGGTCTGCAACTTGCTCAGCTGCTCGTCAAGAACAGCCTGCATGCTCTCTCGGTCCTTCACCGCCCCGAGCGGCATTTTTGTAGCTATGCTGACCTTCTCGCGGTAGCCGTCGCGAAGAGCCTTGCCCACGACGATTTCGGATGTCTTGTTGATGTATGTGTAGGCGGTGTCTATGTATGTCACGCCGCCGTCAATCGCCTGACGGATAAGCTTTATCGCTTTCTCCTCATCTATGGTGCTGTCGCCCGACGCCTCGCCGTTGAAGCGCATGCATCCGAGGCCGAATACCGACGCCTTTACGGGCGGGTTCCCTATCATCCTGTATTTCATTTCAGACCTCCGTGGTTTTATTTTATTCCGAGCCTTGCGGAGAGTTCTTTAAGTCCCTCTTTGCTTAAACTCATTCCGCTCAGAGCGCGGAAGGTATCGGCTATCTCGTATCCTATTCCTTTGAGAATCCGTTTTCCCATATCCCACACGGTGGAGATATTCTCCTCAACCAGATTCGTGTTTGCGACATCATTGCCCGTATATGATGAGGTGAATCCGTTAAGCCACGAAATAAGGCCGTCGGGATAAGTGAGCTTAATCTCTTCGCCGTCCGTGCCGAATGTCTCCATATTCGGATAGTCTCCGCCTTCGTATGAGAACATATCGTTTGACGCGGCGAACCAGACGTGATGATTGCTCGGGGTTTTCTTCCCGTCGGGGTAGCAGACCGTCGCGAAGACGGAGAGCCTGCAGCTGCCGGGTACGCGGGTTATCCTGCAAATCTGCTCCCAGATATATTTGCCGAATACGTGATAGCCGCCGATAACATCGTATCTTGAGCAGGAGACCCAGAGAGGCATATCCGCCACGGCCTCAATCTGCTCATCGTCGGGAATGTAGGCGGGGCACATCGGGAAGGCGGCCGCGAACATTCCGGGGTAGGACGAAATCATTTTGAGAACCATTTTGCCGCCCATCGAGTAACCGCCGATATAAATCCTGGTTGTGTCGATATGGGCTCTGTTTTCCGAAATGAATCCGCTTATCGCCGAGTAAAGCGGCTCAACCTCGTCGTTTGTCCAGGTGCCGTAGGGGTCGCCCGATTCATCCGAGCGGGGAATAAACAGGAACGCTGCGCCGTTTGTGAAGCGGGACTGCATCTCCTCTCCCGCGAAGGCGGGGAAATCATTGTTGACAATCTGATCCCCCTTCTTTTCGCCCTGACCCATACCGTGAAGCAGTATGAGAAGCGGATATTTTACGCCCTTTTCCGCCTTGGGCGAATAGCTTAAATAATCAATGCTTATGCCGTTGATCTCCGGGCCCGCTCCCTCTGTGAATCTCTCCGCGAGGGCGAGAATCCGCTCCGATTCCTTTGCGAAGGCGTTTACTCCGAAGCAGGCGATGAGCAGAGCCGCGGCAACCGCCAGACAAAGTATTCTTTTCATTTTAATTCCTCCTGCCGTTATTACCTGTTAAAACAGAATGCGCCGTATTATCCGAAGCGCTCAAAAAACGATTTAATGAGCGAAAAAATGTATCTTATGAAATTGAGATATGACGGATGCTCCCTGAGATTTGAAGCGTCATCGGGCGCTCCCGTTACCGGATAGACCGTATCCGCGTCGTCATCCGCTTCGAGAAACTGAGGGAATTCCTCAAAAGAGGTTACGGAGACTTCATCTGCGGTCATCACAAGGTTAAAGAGCCTGTCAATTCCCGCGTTTCCGTTGCAGTGAAGCCAGTTGCGCACAAACCAGGTGCATTCCGGAAGAGCGCAGGAAGAGGCGTCTATCATATTGTCGGGCGAGAGATAATCCCCGTTTTTGAGGGATTTCAAATAATCATTTGTGAGAGGCTCCTTGACATCTCCGCACACCGCTCCGAGCGAGGCGTATTTTGTATCAACCGTACCATCGGAGGTCGATTTCCACAGAGTGACGAGAGGAGTCCTCTGAACATTGTAGCCGCAGATTATGCAGGTTTTGACTCCGCTGTCTTTTGCCGAGCGGAGATTGTTCTTTATATTTGCCATTGCCTTTCTGTAGGCAAAAACCTTATCGTGAAGCCCGCCCGTCTCCGGCAGCTTCATGAAATCGACCGCCTCGTCGAAATACTCTTCGGGAACAAACGCCCAGATTCCGGGCAGAGTGCCGAATATCGGGATGAGCGCCTCGTCAAAGACCTTCTTTCCCGCCTTGGTTATAAGCCTGTCTCCGAGAGCGCAGATACCGTCAATCACGCCCGTGACTTTGAGAGTGTCGAGAAGGGCGTAGAGCGTTCCTTCGATAAAATCATCGGCAAACCCCGTCTCGAGGAAGGGGATTGCGTCCTCGCCGTAGCGGGTGAGTGATGTTGAATTCAGCTCAATCTTTCCGCAGAAGGCCTCGCCCGCGACCGCGGTCCCGAGCAGGGGACAGCAGCGGCAGATTATAACGTCTATCCCGTCATATCCGTATTTGTCGAGATACGCCGAGAGCACCACTCCGCCCATACTCGAGCATTTGAGCTTGACGCTGTCGTGCCCCGTAAGAGCTTTGACTTTATCTATGAATTCGTGAAGCCTGTCCGCGTGCTCATAGGGGTCGAGCCTGAAGTCATAGTCAAAGTAATAGTCGCTGTCCGGGCCGTGACGGTCGCCCTGAGGTATATTCAGCTCGGGTGTAGTAACATCCGGCTTTGAATTCCCTTCGCTGTCAAGGGCCAGGTCGCCGAAACAGTCTTTGACGAATCCTGCGATTGCGCTGCCGAGCAAATCGGCGTCGCGGGTGAGCAGGGCTCTTGAAATACCGGGCATCGCCTCGCCGAGCTTTGAGAGCAGGAACTTCGTGTCGATTTTCCACAGAGTCTGCTCGCTGTCTTTGCCCGCGTCTTTAACTATCGGGGTACAGCCGAGCGGGCCGACATAGATGACGGGTGAGAATCCGCAGCCGCAGCCCGCGTCTCCCGCGAAGGCGACGGACGACACGCAGAGAATCAGAACCGCGCTGAGAATCAGTGATACCGCTTTTTTCATTTCCTCTCTCCTTTATTTGTGACGCAGAGCGGTGCGGGAATAAACTCCGCCTCACCGCCCTGTGAGAATAATATGAATTTCAATCTACAGATTCAGCAGAATTCCCGCCGCTCCCGAAATAACGATCAGAAGTATCGGCGACATTCCTTTTTTTGTGAATTTCCTTGAGCCGAAAAAGACCGCCGCGAGAACCGCCGTCATTATCAGCGCCTTGAAATCAAAGACGGGGCTCTGCACTCTGCCGAGCGTGTTTGTGAGCACCATATAGAATCCGGTTGCGAGAATTATTCCTGCGATGCAGGGCTTCAGGGCTCCGAGAACAGACTTGAAGCCGTCGCCGGCAATCACTTTTTTCATCGCCTTGAGAAGAATGATGATAAATGTGAAGGAAGGGAGAACCACCGCGAGAGTCGAAACGGCGGCGCCCGCAACGCCCGCCTGAGTGCTGCCGATAAAGGTTGCCATATTCACCATAATCGGGCCGGGCGTGCTTTCGCTGACCGCAATCATATCCGAGAGCATACCGTCGGTCATCCAGCCGTTTGAAAGGACCGTTTCTCTTATGAGAGGTACTGCGGCGTACCCTCCGCCGAAGGTGAAAGCTCCGATTTTAAGGAAAGCGAGGAAGAGTCTGAGATAAATCATTGCGCCTTACCTCCTCTGCGTTTCCTTCCGGCGAGATAAATAATGTATCCCGCCGCCGCTGCGATGAGCATCAGGACGATTGAGGAAAGCTTCACGGCAAAGATATTCACCGCGGTCATAATCAGAAACGATACCGAGCCGATAATGACGGTCAGCGCCTTTTTTTTAAGTTTCGAAAAAAGCCTTACGGCAGCGTCGATTATGAGAATACCCACAGCGAGCTTTATTCCGTAAAAGGCGCCCGCTACCCATCTGTTTTCGAGAAACCTGTCGAGGAAAAAAGAGATGACAAGGAGTATTATAAAAGAGGGGGTAACCATTCCGAGAGTTGCCGCCGCCGCGCCCGCAATTCCTTTTTGCCTGTAGCCGACAAAGGTCGCGCAGTTTATCGCGACCGGACCGGGCGACGATTCGGCGAGAGCCGGCATACCGGCCATCTCCTCATCGCTTATCCAGCGCTTGTCCGTCACGCACACGCGCTCAATCAGCGGAAGCATCGCGTAGCCTCCGCCGAATGTGAATAATCCTATTTTTGCAAAATTCAGGAAAAGTTCAAGCAGCTTTTTCATAAGACGGTTATCCCGTTAACTTTATTTTTCTCAGATGATTCCGCAGGGGATGAGCACCGCGAGAAGTACGGCGACAGTACCCCACAGGCAGATAAGAAACTTCTTCTGTGTCTTGCGCGGCTTGTCATAGATAAGGTTTGCCGCGAGGAAGAAGGGGATATAGGTCGTGACAAATACGGGCAGAGCGCCCCACCATTTATAGACCCAGATAAACGCGGGCGTCGAGGCGAGGAAAATCTCAAAGACCGAGAAAAACAGAGCGTTGCCGATTGCGAAGACGATACGGTTGTTGATGCCGAGTATCTTTTTATCCTTGTCTTCGGGCAGAAGGCCGACGCTCATG
>CACZTQ010000116.1 GCA_902784155.1 Oscillospiraceae bacterium | reverse complement strand
TGGTATAAGCCTGTTGAGCGAATCCGCTTTGACGGGCGCTTCCCCGTTTGCGAGCTTCAATATGAGGATGACGCTCTGCCCTGCCGCGTAACGGGGCGGGCTGTCGCTCCGTTTGTGCCCCACAAGACGGATATTGCGGCAACACCGGGGTTTTATATGGATTTTGAGATTGAAAACACCTCAGACAAGCCTCTGACGGCGAGCCTGCTCGGTACCCTCGTGCCTGAATTCTGCAACGAAGGCGGATGCGTAAACGAGCTTTTCACCGGTCCGGGCTTTGTCAGGTCGGCAATGCGCCCCGCCCGTCAGACAGACGCGCCGGACTGCGGCGAGGTTTGCCTCGGTATC
This sequence comes from Oscillospiraceae bacterium, assembly GCA_902784155.1. Lineage (GTDB taxonomy): Bacteria > Bacillota > Clostridia > Oscillospirales > Acutalibacteraceae > CAG-177. The sequence goes on along the minus strand of CACZTQ010000116.1, from coordinate 2,406 downwards.
TGCGGAGACGGTGAGAAATCATACATCGCCGGCGAATACCGCCGCTTTATCAAAGAATATATTTTTGATGACGATAATTTCGGAGTCAGCCAGGAATCGGTGCTCTTCGGCTTCCGCGAAACGGGCCGCCTGCCCGACAGCGACGCCGTCACTCCCCCGCCCGTGATACCCGAAGCCTTCGATGAGCTCACGGATTCAGACATCGCCGCCCTTTTCGGGGAATGCGTAAAATACCCGTTTGCCGTTTCCGTTTTGCAGCGCATCCGTGAAACTCAGCCCTCGTTCCCTTCAGACCGTGAGGAGCATATAATGTTTCTCGAAGCTCTGCGCGGGCAGAATAAACTTAAAGCGGAAGAATTCGGCTCGGCCGCCCTCTGCGGCACATTACAGCTTGCCCCGGGCGAAAAAAAGACCGTGCGCTTTATCCTCACCTGGTATTTCCCCAATCATTTTGCCAAAGACGGACGACGTCTCGGGCATTACTATGAGAATCTGTTCGCGGGGGCGGAGGAAGCGTGCGCGTTTCTGATGAATCACCCTGCGGAGGTTTATGATAAAGCGCTCGAATTCTCTTCTCTTCTATTCGGCACCGACCTTCCGGGGGTATATCCCGACAGCTGGAGCGCGCACCTTGGCACGATCGTGAAATGCTCCTGGTATCTCAAAGACGGTAAATTCGCCCTTTGGGAAGGCCAGGGCTTCTGCGGATTCCACACGACCGATATCACCTATCACGCTTCATTCGGTCTGCTCGCTCTCTTTCCCGAGCTGCAGCTGAGACAAATGCGTATGGGCGCGGCGTTTCAGCGCGAGGACGGGCGGGTCCATCACTTCTTCACGCCCGACCTCGACCATATAGGCAGCGGATATGAGCGCGTTGATATGAATAACCAGTTTGTCCTTATGGTGCTGCGCGACTATTTTTATACCGGTGACGCTGAATACCTCAGGGATATGTGGCCTCACGTCATAAGGGCTGTCGATTCTATCGGCAGGCTCGATACGGACGGCGACGGTCTGCCCGACAGCGAAACAAAGCGAAACACCTATGACGCCTGGAATCTGTCCGGAACTCCGGTTTACATCTCAATCCTCTGGCTCTCCGCGCTTAAAGCGGCAGCCGTCATCGCGGAAGAGACGGGCGACATCTCCCGCGCCGGTGAGTGGAAAGCTCTGCTCTCCAAAGGTCTCGATTCGCTCGAAAAGCGCCTGTGGAACGGCGAATACTACAACCTTTGGATTAACGGGGACGAAAAGGACGAAACCCTTATGACCGACCAGCTCGACGGAGAATGGTTCCTGCGTGTGTCCGGTATCGGGGGAAACCTGAGCGACGGGCGCATCGCCGAAGTCCTGAAAGTTATTCTCAATAATAACTTCGACCCGGACGGCGGTCTCATCAACGCATCCCTGCCCGAAGGCAGACGCACCACTCTTTATTCATATAAAAACTGCCAGACTCTGGCCGTCTGGACCGGCATCGCCTACGCACTGGCGGCGCTTTGTCTGAGCGTCGGAATGCGCGAAGAAGCCGACGCGGTAGTCGAATCAATTCATAATAATCAATCCCGCCTCGGCGCGCTCTGGGATCACTGGGAATGCGGCCATCACTACACCCGCCCGATGTCAAGCTGGACCACATTGAACGCCGCTCTCGGTCTCGTTATAGACAGAGCGCGTAAAACCATAAAGCTGAATCCCGTTGCGAAGGATATCACTCTCCCGCTTTGCTTCCCCGGTTTCCTGGGCACAGTGCAGGTGAAAGACGGCGGTGTGAGCATCCGCGCCGCGCAGGGCAGCCTTGACGGCTGGACCGTCATCACCGGCGGAAAAGAGAACTGATTCCACAATCAAAGGCTGTTTGAAAAATTCGTATAAGCAATAAAACAAAGCACCCGGAGGGTGGGACTTAAAGCCCATACTCCGGGTGATGATTTTTAAACCTTTTTTATAATTTATGCAAAGCGGCTGAGCGGGCCGTTTTTTTAATTAAAAAGCAATCGCAGTTTCGTTTCACTCCGAAACCGCCGCAGCCCCTTTATTTGCAACTCGTTGTTTGTGATTCCATTCCCCAAAATCAAAAAAATCTTGAATTTGGGGAATGGACAATGTATAATGTGTATGAATAATCAGGAAACGGAGATGCTCAAATTGAAACTTATAGACCGTATTGATTATATGAGTGAATTCGCGGAATTAACCGGAACTCCCGACATTAAGGTTATTACCGGTGTTCGCAGGTGCGGAAAATCAAAAATGATGGATGCTTTCGCGGATTATATCTGTAAGTATGACAAAAAAGCCAATATAATACACATTAATTTCAATTTGACAGAGTATGAAAATCTGCTTGAATACCATGCCTTGGAAAGCTATATCGAGGATAGATATCGTAAAGATCTGAAC
>CACZTQ010000115.1 GCA_902784155.1 Oscillospiraceae bacterium | reverse complement strand
TCGCGCCCATAGGCAGCGAGAATACGTCGCCCTTGGGGGTGAAGACAAATATCTCCTCGGGAACAAGATCGGATTTGATGGTGTTGACTATATCCTCAACATCCTCGCTGTCCTTTTGATTCTCAAGCAGCTCGCGCACCCAGGAGAGTCTCTTCTCGTCAACGCTCGTCTTGCCGTCGGTCATACCGAGCTTATATTTCCAGTGCGCCGCGATACCGTATTCCGCGGTCCTGTGCATTTCCCAGGTTCTTATCTGAACCTCAAAGGGGATTCCCTCTCTGCCGAGCACCGTCGTGTGGAGCGACTGATACATATTCGCCTTGGGGTTTGAGATATAATCCTTGAATCTGCCGGGAATCGGCTTGAACATATCGTGGATTATACCCAGACAGTTATAGCAGTCGATGACCGTCTCGACAATTATACGAACGGCATAAATGTCGTAAATCTGGTCGAAGTTTTTATTCTGCATATACATTTTGCGGTATATGCCGTGAGCCGTCTTGATTCGTCCGCTGACCTGCGCGTTCGGAACGAGCTCCTTTGTCCTGACGGAAATGCGCTCCTTGATATCCTCGAGAAATTCGAGCCTTGATTTGCTCTGCTTCTCGAGCGATTCGACGATTTCTTTATAGGCGACGGGGTCAAGATAGCTTATTGAAAGATCCTCAAGCTCATCCTTTATCGGTCTGATACCGAGACGGTGAGCGATGGGAGCGTAAATCTCAATCGTTTCAAGGGCGATTTCGCGCCTGCGGCTCTCGGATTTGTAGTTGAGAGTGCGCATATTGTGAAGGCGGTCGGCAAGCTTTACGATGATCACCCTGATATCTTTATTCATCGCGAGCAGCATCTTGCGTATGTTTTCGGCCTGCTGCTGCTGTTTGACTCTTGTGGGGTCGAGCCATACGGCGTCATCGCCGTTGTCGTCCGTCTTGGTCTGCACGCTCTTGATTTTTGTCAGACCGTCAACGAGCTCCGCCACGGTGTCGCCGAATTCCGCCCTTATATTGTCAATGGTAACCCCGGTATCCTCCACCGTATCGTGAAGCATCGCGGTAACGACGGATGACGAATCCATACCGAGCCGCGCCGTGATAATCGCCACGCTCAGAGGATGCATTATATAGGGCTCGCCCGAGAGGCGGACCTGGTCTTTATGAGCCTCCGAAGCGAAGGCGTATGATTTTAAGACGGTCTGCTTCTCTTCATCGGTGAAATTCTGAAGCAGGCTCATCAGAAGCTCCAGCCCCTCTTCGGGGGTGTTGAAGCTGTCGTCGGCCGCCTTGGAAAGATTCTTCATAGTTTACCTCGATTGTAAATCGTTAACCTGCCGTATTGCCGTCGATATATGACCTGAGCTTCATCATTGTCGGTGTCCGCTCAAGGTCGGCCTTGCCGCTGTAAGCCGGCGCATAAATCCTGCCGTCTTCATCGCAGGCGAGAACTCCCGCCTCGAGCATTATGTCAACGGCGCTCATATATTTTCCGAGATTTGTTCCGTCGTCTCCGAGTCTCACGCAGAGCATCTCGCAGTATCCGTCCTTGACGGGTGAAGATTTTATCGACCTGTAAACTCCCGACTGGATTTCCCTTTCGGGCAGGAGGGAGCGGGCCTCTGACGGAGTCAGGCTTTCACTGCGCGAGAATCTGCCGTAGAGCGACATGCTGCCGAGCACCTTGTCTTCATCTGTCAGCGAGGGCCTTATGCCCCTGATTACGGTTGAAACGCGGACCTCGTCGTTATAAACATTCTTTTCGAGATTTACCGCGAGGTCAACGGTATCCCCCTTCTCAAACGGGAATTTCCTCTGCGGCATATTGAAAAACATCGCCGTAAGACGGCTGCCGTTTTTTGAAACAAGCAGGCGGATATGTCTGCCTCCCTCGGCCACGCCGTTGATTTCTTCTATCGTTACGCCGAAGAGACCGAATACGGGCTGCGGGTTATCCGCGCCGAAAGGCTCAAGCCCCGCAAGGGATGAGAGAATCGAAACGTCCACGCTGCCCAGCTGAAGCCTGCAGTCTATTCTCTGCACGGCAAAGGGCATCTCCTTATCCGCCGCGTAGCCGTTTATTCTCTTGCGGAATAAATCAATGTTACCGGATTTAAGGCCGATTCCCGCCGCGAGAGTGTGCCCGCCGTAATGTGTGAGCGTATCGGAAACGGCGTCAATCGCCTCATATATCGAGAATCCGGGAATTGAGCGGCAGGAGCCCTTCGCCTCTTCGCCGGAGCGCGAAATGACTACGGAAGGTCTGCCGTATTTCTCGGTGAGCTTCGCTGCCACAATGCCTATGACGCCCTGATTCCAGCCTTCGCCGTCAACGACGATGATGCGGTCGTTGAGTATCCCGGTGTTTTCCTGCATTATGGCAACCGCCTTGCGGAATATTTCGTTTTCGGTGCTCTGCCTGTCGCCGTTCATCGAGTTTATCTGCTGCGCGGTGTATTCCGCGGTATCCGGGTCGTCGCAGAGCAGGAGCTCAAGAGCGATATCCGCGCTGCCCATTCTTCCCGCGGCATTGATGCGCGGGCAGATTGTGAAGGCGACGGATGAGGATGAAATATATCTGTCGCTCATCCCGGCGGCTTTTATCAGAGCGGAGATACCGATGCCGGGATGCTCGTTGATTGCGCTTATGCCTCGTCTGACCATAACCCTGTTTTCTCCGGTGAGAGAGACAACATCGCCTATTGTGCCTATCGCGACGAGCTCGCCGTATTCGTCGAGAATTTCATCATACGCGTCGCCCTCTATGGCGCAGGCGAGTTTGAAAGCCACCCCGACGCCCGCCATTTCCTTGAAGGGGCAGGGGCAGTCGCTTCTCTGCGGGTCAACAACCGCGGCGCACTCCGGGAGAGTGTCGCCCACCTTGTGATGGTCCGTGACAACCACCTCGAGGCCGAGCTCATAAGCGTGAGCGACCTCGTCGATTGCCGTGGCTCCCGTGTCAACGGTGACAATCAGACGGACACCTCTCGCCTCAAGCTCGTCAATGGCGCCGTTGTTGAGACCGTATCCCTCGCTGATTCTGTCGGGGATGTATCTTATAACGTTTGCGCCTCTGCTCTCAAGGAATGAATAGAGCAGGGCGGTCGCGGTAACTCCGTCGGCGTCATAGTCGCCGTAAACGCATATCATCTCAAAATTGTCAAGCGCCCTGTTTATTCTCGCGGCGGCTCTGTCCATATCCTTTATGGAAAACGGGTCGATTGTCATCGGGGAATCCTTGTCAAAGAAGTCCTCGAGTTCATCCGCGGAGCTTATGCCTCTCGATGAGAGAATCAGAGCGGCGAGAGGATCTATATTCAGTTGTTCGGAAGCGTAGGAGGCAAGCTCCTTATCTCCCTTAGTTATCAGCCATTTTTTACGCCGCATATCAAGACAGTCCTTTCATTAACTTTGTTATTATATCATTAACAAGGGTACAATGCAAGAATTTATTGACAAAAGACGCCCCCGAATCTATAATTAACGCGGAGGAAGTGACGGCAGAGTCAAAGAATTCCGAAGCGCCGTCACACCGGCAGGATGTCAGGAGTATTGATAATCGACAAACCCCGCGGATTCACCTCGTTTGACGTTGTCGCGAAGGTAAGGAGAATCACGGGCATAAAAAAATGCGGCCACTGCGGCACTCTTGACCCTATGGCCACGGGAGTGATGACGGTCCTTCTCGGAGGGGCAACCCGCTTCGCGGACCTCATCCCCGACAGCGACAAATCCTATGTTGCCGGAATCCGTCTTGGTATTGTCACCGACACCCTCGATATCACGGGGAAGGTCATTGAGCAAAATGAAGTCACCGCCGGGCCGGAGGAATTTGAGAGGGCGGCGATGAGTTTCACCGGAAGAATCAGGCAGACTCCCCCGATGTATTCGGCGGTATCCGTAAACGGCAGAAGACTCTATTCTCTCGCGAGGCAGGGTATCGAAGTGGAGAGGCCCGAAAGAGAGGTCACAATCTACTCCCTGCGCGTTCTCTCGCGCGATGACGTGACGGGAGATTACACCGTTGAGGTTGACTGCTCGTCCGGCACCTATATCCGCACTCTCGCGGACGATATAGGGCGGAAACTCGGCTGCGGAGCCGTGCTGACATCGCTCAGGCGAGTAAAGGCAAACAGCTTTACAGACTCGAGCTCGATATCGCTTGAGGAGCTGGAAAAAGCTGCTCTCGAAGGCAGGCTCGGCGACTGCGTGATTTCTATTGATTCTTTATTTGAAGAATACCCGGCGCTGACCGTCAGCGAAGCGCAGTCAAAACGGTTTTCAAACGGAGGATTTCTGTCGGCTAACAAACTGAAAGATTGTAAAGGTAACAGGCTTTACAGAGTTTATTCTCCCGAAGAGCTCTTTCTCGGCCTCGGAGAGATGTCCGACGGCGAAAATCTTATGGTAAAAAAGCTGTATTTTGACAGATAAAACTGCGGAAAGGAATAATTATGAAAAAAACAATCAGAATTATTGTCTCGCTGATACTGTGCGCGGCCGTTGTCTTTTCGCTCGGCTTACCCGCCCTTGCGAAAGAAGAAAAGACCGCTTATATTATTGTCAGCGGAATGAATACCTTCCCTCTTTATGACAGCGAGGGCAACAAAGTCTGGCCCCTCTCGACGGGCACGATTCTCTCTCTGGTGAAGGATATTTTGCCGGATGTAATTAAATATCTCATAACAAAAGATTCGCAGGAGCTTGCCGATAACATTCTTCCCGTTGCTTATGAAGTATTTGAGCCGGTTGCCTGCAATAAGGACGGCGACTCGAAATACGACCTTCACACGGATACGTTTGAAGGCCGTCTCGGAGACATGGCGGAGGTTTTCACCTCGCACGACAAGGATGAAGAGGGCGTGGTCCACGCGGCCATCGACCGTTTCGGGGCTGATAACGTTTTCTTCTTCAATTATGACTGGAGAATCGACCCGCTCTGCCACGCGGATGACCTTAACAGATTCATTGAGGATGTAAGAGAGCTCGGCGGATATGACAGGATTTCTCTTATGTGCTTCAGTATGGGAGGCACCATCGTCAGCTCATACCTTCACAAATACGGCTCCTCCGCTCTTGACAGCGTAGGATTCTGCTCAACCGCGTTTCAGGGCACCTCCATCGTGGGCGAGCTCTTCAGCGGAAAGCTGAAGGTTGATATCGAGGGGCTCATTGACAGAGCCTCGCAGCTTCTGCGCAACGACGCTCTCGAGCAGTTTGTCAACTATCTCAATATGGGGCTCACCGAAAACGGCTTCAATACAAAGGTCACCGATTTCGCGAATAATCTGATAGATGAAATCGGCGAAAGGGTTTATTCCGAGCTCCTTATCCCCGTCTTCGGCTATATGCCCGGCCTTTGGGCGCTCACGCCTCAGGCGGATTTTGAAGAAAACAAGGCTTATATGCTAAAAGATAATGACAGCGAAAAGTTTCTTTCCCGTATCGAAGAGTATCACAGCGGGGTGCAGGGCGCTCTTGCGGATACTCTCGCGGACACTCTGCGCGATTCAAACGTCTTCATCACGGCGCAGTATAATATGAGGGGAGTGCCCGTGGCCGATGAAATCACCGCGAGCAACAACGATTTCCTCATCGACTGCCGCTACGCGAGCGGCGGCGCGACCGTCTCGCGGCTTTATGATACTCTCGGCGACGGATACACTCAGAAGAATCTCACGGATGTGAATTATCTCTCGCCCGACGGTCAGATTGACGCGTCAACCTGCCTTCTGCCCGATAAGACCTGGTTTATCAGGGATATGGCCCATGTTGATTATCCTTACGGCGGAGACGCGACGGAGTTTCTCCTCGACCTCGCTTCTTCAAAGGAGCAGCAGACCGTCTTCACCTCGGAATGGAGCCAGTTTATGACCTACGATTATTCCGCGCGCACGCTGACAGAGGTTGACGAAAACACCGGGAAGAGCGAAACATTTTTCCCGAAGCTCTTCGGCTTCCTTGACAGAGTGAGAAGATTCTTTTACCGCCTTTTCGGTATTCTT
>CACZTQ010000114.1 GCA_902784155.1 Oscillospiraceae bacterium | reverse complement strand
CCGTATTCGTTAACGAATTTTTCGAGACCTTCTCTGTCAAGCTTCGTGAAGCCGTCCAGAGTCCTGACTTCGGTCGGGATATCGTATTTTGTGATTATCGTATCCGGCTTTTTGAGAGCGGCTTCTCTCGCCTCAACGGGGTTGATGACGTATTTTTTGATTTCCGCCATCTCTTCGCCGCTGACATTGCCGTAGATAAGATAGACCTTTGCCGAGCGGATAAATGGTCTCTCGCCCTGAGACATAAGCTGTATGCACTGCGCGGCGGAATCCGCCCTCTGGTCAAACTGACCGGGAAGATACTCGACCGCAAACACGGCGGCGCCGTCATCAGGCAGAGAGTCATAAGTGAAGTCAACCTGCGGCTCCGAAAAAACGGTGCTTACCGCTTTCTCAAAAACCTCGGGATCGATATTCTCCGCGTCATATCTGTTTATGAGGCGTACCTTTTCAACGCTCGCAATGTTGAGAAGCGTATTGAAATCGCTCAGAAGAGCCTTTGCCTCATTATTGAAACCGGGCTTCTTTTCGGTGTAAATCCTGTAAACCATTTTATTCCTTTCCTGCCTTCAATGCTCTTGCGCCTATGTCGCTGCGGCAGTAAGCGTTTTCGAATTTTATCCTGCCGGCGAGCTCATACGCGCCGTCAACCGCCTGCCTGAGCGTGGGTGCGGTGCTGACCGCGCCGAGCACTCTGCCGCCGCTTGTGACGAGCCTGCCGTCGCTGAGCTTTGCTCCCGCCACATAAACATTATCCGATATCTCGTCGGGAATGCTTATTTCAAATCCCTTTTCGTATGAGAGGGGATAGCCTTTTGAAGCGAGGATTACGCAGCAGGCGCTGTCGCCGGAAAAACTGACCTCGGTTTCTTCGAGAGTGCCGTCGGTTGTAGCTTGCATTATCGTGAAAAGATCGCTCTCGAGAAGCGGGAGCACGACCTGTGTTTCGGGGTCTCCGAAACGGCAGTTATACTCTATCACCTTGGGGCCGTCAGGCGTTATCATAAGGCCGAAATACAGGCAGCCTCTGAAGGTCCTGCCCTCGGAATTCATCGCGTTGATTGTGGGGATGAATATTTTCTCCATACATTCCTTCGCGACCTCTTCCGTATAATAGGGATTCGGAGCGACGGTGCCCATACCGCCGGTGTTGAGACCGGTATCGTTGTCGCCGGCTCTCTTGTGGTCCATTGACGAGACCATGGGTTTTACAACTTTGCCGTCGGTAAACGAAAGCACGGAAACCTCGGGCCCGGTCAGAAATTCTTCGATAACGATGTTTTCTCCGCTCTTGCCGAAGGCCTTGTCCTTCATCATCGAGATGACGGCTTTTTTAGCGTCCTCTCTTGTCTCGGCGATTATTACTCCCTTGCCCAGCGCGAGACCGTCCGCCTTGATGACGGTGGGAATCGGAGCTGTTTCAAGATAAGCGAGCGCGGAATCCATATCGGTGAATACTTCGTATTTCGCTGTGGGGATGCCGTATTTTTTCATAAGATTCTTTGAAAAAACCTTGCTTCCCTCTATAATGGCAGCCTTGGCTTCGGGGCCGAAGCAGGGGATGCCTTTTGCTTCAAGGGCGTCAACGCAGCCGAGCACAAGGGGGTCATCGGGAGCGACAACCGCGTAGCCGATATTTTCTCTGACGGCAAAATCGACTATGGCGTCAATGTCGGTTGCCCCGATGGGAACACAGACGGCGTCCTTGGCTATGCCGCCGTTACCGGGCAGGGCATAGATTTCGGAAACGTCTTTGCTCTCTCTGAGCTTCTTGATGATGGCGTGCTCTCTGCCGCCGCCGCCTACTACCAGTATTTTCATTGTTCACACTCCGGTTATCAGTGATGGAAGAGTCTCATCTTTGTGAATGCCATTACCATTCCGTATTTGTTGCAGCAGTCGATAACTGCGTCGTCTCTGATTGAGCCGCCGGGCTCGGCGATATATTTGACGCCGCTTCTGTAAGCTCTCTCAATGTTGTCGCTGAAGGGGAAGAAAGCGTCGGAGCCGAGCGCAACATCGGTCTTGGTGGCGAGATAGGTCTTGATATCTTCCTCGGTGAGAGGAGCGGGCTGAGAGGTGAAATATTTCTGCCAGTTGCCGTCCGCGCAGACATCCTCTTCGTTTTTGTTGATATAGCCGTCAATGACATTGTCTCTGTCGGGTCTGCCGATATCGTCTCTGAAGGGGAGGTTTATAACCTTCTCGTGCTGACGAAGGAACCAGGTGTCGGCCTTTGTGCCGGCAAGTCTTGTGCAGTGGATTCTCGACTGCTGACCGGCGCCCACGCCTATGGCCTGACCGTCAACCGCGTAGCAGACTGAGTTGGACTGAGTGTATTTGAGGGTGATAAGGGAGATGATAAGGTCTCTCTTGGCGCTGTCGGGAAGATTCTTGTTATCCGTTACTATATCCGAGAGGAGAGCCTCGTTGATTTCAAAATTGTTTCTGCCCTGCTCGAATGTGATGCCGTAAACCTGCTTGCGCTCGATCGGGTCGGGAACATAGTTCTCATCGATTTTGACAATGTTGTAGTTGCCTTTTCTCTTTGATTTGAGAATCTCGAGGGCCTCGGGCTCGTAGCCGGGAGCTATGACGCCGTCGGAAACCTCTCTCTTGATGAGCTTCGCGGTTGTCACGTCGCAGACATCCGAGAGAGCGACCCAGTCGCCGAAGGAGCACATTCTGTCGGTGCCTCTCGCTCTCGCGTAAGCGCAGGCGAGGGGTGAAGCGTCAAGCTCGGGGATATCGTCAACAAAGCATGCCTTCTTGAGAGTATCCGAAAGGGGAATACCGACCGCCGCCGAGGTGGGGCTGACGTGCTTGAAAGATGTTACCGCGGGGAGTCCGAGAGCTTCCTTGAGCTCCTTGACAAGCTGCCAGGAGTTGAAGGCGTCGAGAAAGTTGATGTATCCCGGTCTGCCGCTGAGAATCTCGATGGGCAGATCGTCGCCGTTTGCCATAAAGATTTTGGAAGGCTTCTGGTTGGGGTTGCAGCCGTATTTGAGTTCGAATTCTTTCATGATTATTCTCCTTCAGATGTTTTTATTTATAAGTCTGTTTGTTTCTTTTCCTGTTTCAAGGTCAACATATCTCACATAGAGCGAAATCTTGTTGGCTTCGTCAAGAGCTCCCCAGAGTTTGTCTGTGAATTCATCGATGTCATCGGGAATCCCGACTCTCTCGGGCTCGCCCTGGAATGTGGGGATGGGATTGCCGTCTGTCACATAGGTATGGATGAAATGGCCGAGACCTGCGATTGAGGGGTAGGAGAATGTGTATCTGTTGCAGGCGCTGCCTTCTGCGTCGGCGCTCTTGAGAATGCTCATCTCATAGCAGAAACCGCCGTCGAGATAGAGAATACCGCTGATTCTCGGAGTGTAATTCGGGCAGTCCGGCTCAAACTCTCTTGTCTTGAGAGATTCCGCAAACGGAACGCCGTTTTTGAGCCCGTCATAGATGGTGTCTGTCTGGTCGCCGTTTGTGACGATGAGACTGCTGCCGAGCTTTCTGATTGCCGCGTAGATGATGAGACTCGGGTCCTCAACCTTTGATTCGTCAAAAGGTTTGGTGAATACCGCGTCGCCCTCTTCGGCAAAAATCCTGTTTCTGCTGTTTGCGCTTCTTCCCATAATGAAATAAGCGGTCACTGCGGATTTGCCGTCTTTGCTCTTGCCGATTACAATTCCTCTGCCTACATAGGGATTGCCGGTGATGAGCTCGCCGATGTCGTTGATTTTGTAGATGTCCATTGATTTCCCTCCACTTTTGATTTATGTTGATTTTCCTTTGAACCGTATTAAGAGTGCGCTCAGACGGCCGCCTTCGCCGTCATGGAGCTGCATACCAGCTCGGTTGCCGCGGGCAGTATCTTCCACTCCGCCTGCTCCATTACACGCTTCTGGAGTATCTCCGGCGTGTCGCCCTCGAACACGTCAACCGCTTTCTGCACAATGATATTTCCGCCGTCCGGGATTTCGTTGACGAAATGAACCGTCGCGCCGGTTACCTTCACGCCCTTGCTCAGAGCCGCTTCGTGGACTCTCAGCCCGTAGAAGCCCTCTCCGCAGAAGGAGGGGATGAGCGAGGGGTGAACGTTTATGATTCTGTCTCTGAATGTATCGGTGAAGTTTACGCTCAGTATGCTCATAAAGCCCGCGAGAACTATAAGGTCAATATCGTTCTCTTTTAGTATGTCGATTATCTTCTGCTCAAACTCCGCCTGTGAGGAGCATTCTTTTTTGAGCACCGTCGCGGTGTTTATGCCGTTATCCTTCGCCCTTGTGAGAGCGTAGGCGTTTGCGTTATTCGAAACAACAAGCTTTATCTTACCGGATTTGATTATTCCGCTTTTCTGCGCGTCGATGAGCGCCTGCAGATTCGTTCCTCCTCCGGAGACAAGCACGGCTATATCGGCAATGTTATTTGTCATCTTTTTTCTCCTGTGCAAGAAGTGTGAAAAGGCACATAAGAACTGCGCCGATTGCGTTGCCGAGGATTACGGTCCAGATAAAGCCGAAGGCTTTAAGCGAGACTATGCCCGACGCAGCGAAATAAAACATATCGGCTATGGAGTGCTCGAAGCCGCTGAGAATGAATACGGGGATGCAGAATAAGATTCCGAGCGGAGTCTTTTTGTCTCTGTAAATGCTCACCGCGAGATACATCAGGATTCCGCACATAATGCCCTTGATGAGCACCTGCGGGAAAGAGAGCGCGAGCTTATTTGTGCACATATTCAGCGCCGTTTCTTCGAGAGCGGGGTTCATGAAAGCAATCGCCTTTCCGAGAGCGGCGGTGCCGATGACGTTTCCGAGAAGGCCGAGCAGGAGAATCGAGAATTCATCCTTGCCGTGCTTTTCGGGCAGATAACCGACCTTGCCGGTAAAAAGGGAGTATCCCTTGTAGCAGATACAGAGCAGCGCCACGCTGAACATTATAGCTCCGACATATTTGTTGTCGCAGGCGAGAAAAACGGAGCCGCCTATCGAGATGAGAACGCCCGCGTTTATTCCGTTAAGTATTCTTCTCAGCATATCTCTATCCTGCTTTCGGATTTTCTGATTTCGCCGATTATGTAGGCGTCCTCACCGTTAGCCTTCAGGATTTCGAGAGCTCTGTCCGCATCCTGCGCCGCTACGACGAGGCTCATGCCCACGCCCATATTATAAGTGTTGAACATATCTCTTTCGCTGATTCCGCCGGTCTTCGCGAGAAGGTCGAATATCGGGAGCACTCTTATTGAAGCTTTGTTGATGTAAGCTCCGAGACCTTCGGGAATGCTTCTCGGAATATTCTCATAGAAGCCGCCGCCCGTGATATGGGAGATACCTTTGACGGTAACTTCCTTCATAAGATTGAGCACGGGCTTTACGTAAATCTTAGTCGGCGTGAGAAGTGTTTCGCCGAGCGATTTTCCGCCGAGCTCCGCTACGGGAGCCCTGAGGTCGGCGTTTTCAACGTCAAAAACTTTTCTGACGAGCGAGAAGCCGTTTGAGTGGACTCCGCTCGAGGGCAGCGCGATTATGATATCGCCGGGCTGCATCTTAGAATGGTCGATAATCTTGTCTTTGTCGATAATGCCGGTGCAGTAGCCTGCGAGGTCGTATTCATCCTCGGGGTAGAAGCCGGGCATCTCTGCGGTTTCACCGCCTATGAGCGCCGCGCCCGCCTGAACGAGGCCGTCGCATACGCCCTTGACTATGTCGGCAATCTTTTCGGGGTAGTTTTTGCCGCAGGCGATGTAATCGAGGAAGAAGAGGGGCTTCGCGCCGCTGCAGATAATATCGTTGACGCACATCGCAACGCAGTCGATGCCGACCGTGTCGTGCTTATCCATAAGGAAAGCTATCTTGAGCTTTGTGCCCACGCCGTCCGTTCCGCTGACAAGCACGGGCTTTGACATTCCCGTCAGGTCAAGCTCAAACATTCCGCCGAAGCCGCCTATGTCGGTGCTCGCTCCGGGGATCGCGGTCTTTGCGATATGCTTTTTCATAAGCTCAACGGCTTTGTAGCCCGCCGTTATATCAACGCCGGCGGAGGCGTAACTGTCGGATTTTGAGTTGAGATTCATATCATTATTCCTTTCCGTTCCAGCAGTATGTGCAAAGGTCGCAGGCATCGATGCCTATCGCCTTGATTATTCCTTCAAGCGTCTGGAATTCGAGAGACGAGAAATTGAACTTCTTGCAGATGGCCTCTCTGAGAGCCTTGCCTCTCTCTGTGCTGCCGTCCGAGTATTCCTCGATATATTTCAGACCCTCTTCGCCCTCAAGCTCCACTATAACTCTTCTCGCGATGAGCTCCATATCGCTCGTCGATCTCGAGAAGTTGAGATATTTGCAGCCGAACATTATCGGCGGGCAGGCGGAGCGCATGTGGACCGACTTCGCGCCGTTGCCGTAGAGAAAATCGACGGTCTCCTTGAGCTGAGTGCCTCTGACTATGGAGTCATCGACAAACAGCAGGTTTTTATCCTTGATGAGGTCAAGCACGGGGACCTGCTTCATCTTCGCGATCTTGTTTCTCTCGGACTGCACTGTCGGTGTGAAGCTTCTCGCCCAGGTGGGGGTGTATTTGATAAACGCTCTCGCGAAGGGGATGTGAGCGCCGTTTGAGTATCCTATCGCGTGAGCCGTGCCCGAATCGGGAACTCCGCCCACATAGTCGAGCTCCCCGGTGCTCTCGAGGTTTTTATCTGCCTGAGCCATTATCGCGCCGTTGCGGTTTCTCATTATCTCGACATTGACGCCCTCGTAGGTCGAGGTCGGGTAGCCGTAGTAGCTCCAAAGGAAAGCGCAGATTCTCTTTTTCTTTCCGGGAGGGGAGAGCTGGACTACCGATTCGGGCGAAATCTCGACTATCTCGCCGGGGCCGAGCTCTCTCTCATATTCGTAGCCGAGCTTCTGGCAGGCGAATGATTCAAATGTGACCGCGTAGCCGTCGTCTCTCTTGCCGATTATGACGGGGAGCCTTCCGACTCTGTCTCTCGCCGCGATGATGTTGCCGTTATCCTTGAGAACGAGTATCGACGCGGTGCCCTCTATTGATTTTTGGGCGAATCTGAGACCTTCGGTGAAATCGCTCTTCTGGTTGATGAGAGCGGCGACAAGCTCGGTCGAGTTTATGTTGCTGCCCGTCATAGCGTTGAAGTGCCCGCCGCTGAATGAGAGGAAGCGGTCGATGAGCTCTTCTTTATTGTTGATGATACCGACTATGCAGATGGCGTAGTTGCCGAGATTCGAGCGTATCAGTAGGGGCTGCGGGTCCGTGTCGCTGATACAGCCGATGGCGGAAGTGCCCTCCATATCGGTGAATATCTTTTCGAACTTTGTCCTGAAAGGGGAATTCGAAATGTTGTGAATCTCTCTCTGAAGGCCTATCTCTTTATCGTAGGCCGCCACACCGCCGCTTCGGGTGCCGAGATGCGAATGATAGTCTGTGCCGAAGAAAACATCGCTCAGACAGTTGTTTTTTGAAGATACTCCGAAAAATCCTCCCATATCAGGTGTTGCCCTCCTTGATTCTTTCAGCTATGCAGGCGTCCTTCGCAAGCACCGCCTGCGCGTCCGCCGCTCTTTTTGCCTCAAGCTTTTTTCTCAGATTCTCATCCTCAACGGCAAAAATCTGAGCGCAAAGCAAAGCGGCATTAACTCCTCCGTTGATGGCAACCGTCGCCACGGGGATTCCCGAAGGCATCTGAACGGTTGACAATAGAGCGTCAATGCCGTCTAAAGTTGTGGATTTACAGGGTATGCCTATAACGGGTAAAACCGTATTGGCTGCAATAGCCCCTGCGAGATGAGCCGCCATACCCGCGGCCGCGATGATTGCTCCGAAGCCGTTATCCGCCGCGCTCTGTGCGAACTCCTTGGCCTGCTCGGGAGTCCTGTGAGCGGAATAGATATGGACCTCGTAGGGTATGCCTAAGCTGTCGAGTGTGTCCGTTGCCTTTTTGATGACGGGTAAATCGCTGTCGCTGCCCATCACGATGCCTGCTTTTTTCATAACGCACCTCCGGAGAAATGAAAATTAAAAAAGGGTGCACTTGCTCCTTGAAGTAAGTGCGCCCAGACGGTCGGCCGTCCAAGTGAAAAATCACTTGATTCCCCGGCGGCTTCACCGTGGTGCTCCACTCGGAAAACGCGCCCTGAAACGCGCTTTCGTAACCGTCAGTTACCGCAGGGGATACTTTACATAAATAAGTATAACAAAGGGATATTTTAAAGTCAAGGCAGGAATTATTTTCCATTTTTTGCACAAACTTTATCCCGTGAATACATAAATATTGATGTATTTACCAAGAAGATATTTTTAGGTAAAAGTATTTACTTTTAATATCGATTTAGATATAATAAAATGGGTTTATCTGCGGATTGATTTCCGCGTAATACGGAGGAATTACAATGTTAAAATACATACTGAAACTGAAGCCTTATATCTCCGAAACCATCTGGGGCGGAAGGAAGCTCATTGACGATTTCGGTATTGAAACGGAAAAATCAAACGCCGCCGAAGGGTGGATGCTCTCCTGCCTTGAAATGGGGCCGAGCACCGTTGTTAACGGCGAATACGCGGGGAAAAGCCTGCCCGAAGTAATCGGCACCGACCCCGCCTGGTGCGGCGAAAACATCAGGAAATACGGCGAGTTTCCCGTCCTTATAAAATTCATCGATGCCATGGACGATTTATCCGTGCAGGTGCATCCCACAAAGGAATACTGCGAAAAGACGGGCAGAGGCAGGAGCAAGACGGAATGCTGGTATATCATAGACTGCGAGCCCGGCGCCTCTCTTCTTCTCGGCTTCAATGAAAACATATCCAAAGAAAAATTCAAAGAGTCTATAGAGGACGGCTCACTCCTCGACAATGTCAGGAGAGTTGATGTGAAGCCGGGCGATTTCTTCTTCATCGAAGCGGGCACCCTTCACGCGATATGCAAGGGAGTGCTCCTCGCCGAGGTGCAGGAGAGCAGCAACACTACCTACAGGATTTTCGATTACAACAGAGTCGGAAAAGACGGCAAAAAGCGCGAGCTTCACGTTGCCGATTCCATCGAGGTCACAAAAACGGCGCCCTATGAGAATTATGAGCCGGATTCCGCTCAGACGGACGGAAATCTTCTTGTTTCCTGCGATCTTTTCAAGGTCAGAAAGTATAATATCGACGGCGGATTTTCCTCCTTCTGCGGTAAGGAATCGTTTGCTTCGCTCCTCGTTATGAGCGGCGGCGGCACCCTCGAATGCGCGGGGGAAAAGCTTGAATTCAAAAAGGGCGACAGCCTCTTCATTCCCGCGGGGTCGGGAGAATTCCGCATTGACGGAAAAACGGAAATACTCGAAACGGAAATCTGATTTATGATAATAGCCGGTATTCAGAAAATTAAAATGGACTTCGCGGGGGAGACGCTGTTTGACGATATCTCCTTCGATGTCGGGGAGCGCGATTTCGTCGGCCTCATCGGGGCCAACGGAACAGGTAAAACCACGCTTTTCAGGATTATTACCGGCGAACTTGAGCCGACCGGCGGCTCCGTTTTCATCTCAAAGAATCTCAGAATCGGCTACCTTGAGCAGCACGCCTGTCAGGGCTCCCGCAGGAGCGTTTACGACGAGGCCCTTATTTCTTTTTCGGACCTTATCGAAACGGAGTCCGAGCTTGAAAAGATCAGCCTTCTTCTTCAGACAAACCCCGGCGACAGAGACGAGCTTATAATGAAGCAGTCGCTCCTTCAGGAGGAGTTTGAAAAAAACGGAGGGCTCACTTACAGAAGCAGGACCGCCTCCGCGCTTAACGGACTCGGCTTTTCCGACGCGGAGTTTTCGCTCACCTGCGATAAGCTCAGCGGAGGTCAGCGCTCAAAGCTCTCGATGTGCAAGCTCCTTCTCAGCGGAGCGGACCTTATCCTGCTTGACGAGCCGACCAACCATCTTGATATTTCGGGCACGGAATGGCTGGAGGATTATCTGCGCTCCTACAAGGGCTCTGCCATTATCATTTCTCACGACAGATACTTCCTCGACAGAATCTGCAACAGGATTGTCGAGATTTCAAACAAGCGCTCATATTCCACAAACGGCAACTATTCGGCTCATCTCAAACTGCGCGAGGAGCGCCTTGAAACAGAGCGCAGGCATTATGAGAATCAGCTTGCCGAGATAAAGAGAATTGAAGGGATTATTGAGCAGCAGAGGTCCTTCGCCCGCGAGCGCAATTTCATTACCGCCGAGAGCAAAAGAAAAATGCTCGAGAAGAAAAAGGCGGAGCTCGTCGTCCCCGAAAAGAGTCTCAAAAAAATGAGGATGAAATTCACTCCCGCCTGTGAGACGGGCAACGATGTTCTCTTCACCGATTCGCTCTCGAAATCATTCGGCGGCAAGACTCTGTTCACCAACGGGACAATGCAGGTCTTCAAAAACGAGAGGGTATTCATCATCGGGGCAAACGGCTGCGGAAAGACCACTCTTTTAAGGATTCTCACGCGCAAAATTCAGGCCGACTCGGGCAGCTTCTTTTTCGGCTCAAATGTGCGAATAGGCTACTTTGACCAGTCGCTTGAAAATCTGAGAGGCGGCAACACCGTGCTCGACGAAATATGGGATGAGCACAGGTCGCTGACCGAGACGAAGGTCAGAAATTACCTCTCACTCTTCCTGTTTACGGGCGACGATGTCTATAAGAATACAGATTCTCTCAGCGGCGGAGAGAAGGCGAAGCTCTGCCTGCTGAAGCTGATGCTCTCGGGCGCGAATGTCCTTGTGCTTGACGAGCCCACGAATCACCTCGATATCTCATCGCGCGAGGTGCTCGAAAACGCTCTTGAGGATTTTGAGGGGACGGTTATCGACGTCTCTCACGACAGATACTTCATCAACAGACTCTCCACCAAGATTATCAGGATGAGCCCGGGCGGATTTGAAAAATTCGACGGCGGCTACGACGACTACTGCAGAGCGGTCCTGTCCGCGCCGGCGCCTTCAAAATCAAGCGAAAAGCCCAAGGTCAACGCCTATAAACTCCGCAAGGAGAGGGAGAGCGAGATAAACCGCCTCAGAGGCAAAATCAAAAGGGTAGAGGCGGAGATTGATTCCATCGAGAGCGAGCTGTCGCAAATCAACGACACTCTCTCGTCTCCCGAAACAGCCGCCGATTACGAAAAGGTGATTGAGCTCACCGGCAAGGCGGCGGAGCTCACCTCAAAACAGCTTGAGCTCATGGATGAATGGGAGAATAACTGCAAGAGACTTTCGGAACTTGAGGAGGAACGGAATGAATCAGACTGAAATGTTCGCGAACGCGAAATGGATAGAATGCGAAGGAGCTGAGTACGCTCCGGTATTCCTTAAAAAATTCAATGCCGTCAAGGGCGAGAAGGCGGAGATTGCAATCTGCGGTCTCGGCTGGTTTGACCTTCATATAAACGGAGCGCGCGTGGGAGATGACCTGCTTGTCCCTTCGGCGTCGAATTACAGCGAGCGCGATATGTCCGGCTGGAGCTATCCTCTCTTTGACAAGATGGGCTTCCGTACTTATGTGATGAAATACGATATAGGCTCATATCTCCGCGACGGAGAGAATGTCGCCGAAATAATGCTCGGCACGGGCTATTATCACCAGAATCAGCGGGATGCCGAGGGCAATGTCGATTACGGCACTCCGAAGCTCTGCTTCTATATCGCGAAGGGCAGCGGAGACGTTATAAGCGACAGAGGAACCCTTTCCCATAAAGGATATTTCAGAAGATGCAATCTCTACACAGGGGAATTCCAGGATTTTTCGGCCGTGCCGGAGGAGAAGGATTTTTCGCCCGCTCACGAGATTGAAGCTCCCGATACCGATTTTGAGTATCAGATTGCCCCGCCCGACAGAGTGATTGAAACAATCAGAACGTTTAAACTGCTCAAAGAGGAAAACGGCAGGAAGCTTTATGATATCGGCGTCAACACGGTGGGCAGAGCGGCTGTGAAATGCGTCAAAGGCGGCGAGCACGTCACGGTCGCCTACGCCGAGGAAATCGGTGGCAGCGAGCGTTTCGGAATCCATTTCAGCGACGACAGATATATTGATGAATATATAACCGACGGCATCCGCACGGAGTATAAAACCCGCTTCGGCTGGCAGGGTTTCAGATATGTTTGGGTGAGCGATAACGCCGAGCTTGTGAGAGTTGACGTCATTCACTCGGATTGCAGGGTCACATCGGAGTTTGACAGCGACAGCGAGATTCTCAACTGGCTTTATAAAACCTTTATTCATACCCAGCTCTGCAATATGCATTCGGGCGTCCCCTCCGACTGCCCTCACCGCGAGCGCCTCGGATATACGGGCGACGGTCAGCTCTGCGCTCAGAGCGCGATGCTTATGCTTGACAGCAGGGATTTCTACCGCAAGTGGCTCTGTGATATCGCCGACTGCCAGTGCAGGGAATCGGGTCACGTTCAGCATACCGCTCCCGCGATGGGCGGAGGCGGAGGCCCCTGCGGATGGGGTGGCGCCATAGTCGAGGTGCCTTACAGATACTATAAGATATTCGGCGACAAATCCGTCCTCGAGGAGTTTTATCCCCGGATGCAGAAATTCTTTGATTATCTTGATTCGAGGAGCGAAAACTGCCTTGTCTGCCGCGAGGAGGAGGGAGGATGGTGCCTCGGAGACTGGCTTCCCCCGACTCCGATTCAGGTGCCCGAAACTCTCGTCAACTCCTGCCTCTATATAAAATTCCTGCGTACAGCGTGTGAGATTGCCCGCGTTATCGGCAGAGAGAGCGACATACCCGCTATGGAAGAGAAAATCGCGGCCGTATCAAAGGCGGTTGATGCCGCTTATTACAGCTTCCAGCAGCGCGCCTACTGCGGCGATATCAACGGCGCGTCCGCTCTCGCGCTTGACGCGGGTCTCGGCAACGAAAGAGTAAGAAGCAAGGTTATTGAAAAATACAGGGCCCTCGGCGAATATGACACCGGAATAATCGCTACGGAAGCCCTTACCCGTTATCTGTTTGAAACGGGCGAAGCGCAACTTGCCTTCGATCTTCTCACAAACGACAACGATGTTTCGTTTTCTTATATGAAAAAATCGGGCGCGACAACTCTCTGGGAAAACTGGAACGGCGCCTCGTCGAGAAATCACCCGATGTTCGGGGCGGTCACCGCTCTGCTCTTTACGAAGCTTCTCGGTATCTCACAGCCGTCCGGCTCGGCGGGATTTGAAAAAGTCATCATTTCTCCCTGCTTTGTCGAAGGCCTCGACAGAGCCTCGGGCAGCATTGAAACCGTTAACGGGCGCATCTCCGTTTCCTTCGTCAAATCCGGCCCGAACGCCGAGGTGGAGATTGACGCGGGAGAGGGCAGATACACCGAGTTTGTCTATAAAGGAAAAACAATACCCGTAAACGGAAAGACCGTTATAAAGGTTGAGGTTTGATATGAAATACGGAATAATCGGAACCGGCTGGATTGCCGAATCTTTTATCGAAGGCGCGAGGCTTAAATGCGGCGCGGATATTTCGGCCGTATATTCAAGGACAGCCGAAAAGGGAAACGCCTTCGCCTCAAAAAACGGAATACCCCGCGTGTTTACCGATATGGAGAGCTTCCTCGCGAGCGATATTGAGGCCGTCTATATAGCGAGCCCTAATGTCTGCCATTTCCCGCAGAGCAAAATGTGTCTTGAGGCCGGGAAGCACGTCATCTGTGAAAAGCCGGTCACGGTCACATCCGCGCAGTATGCCGAATGCAAAGCGATTGCCGACAGCAAGGGCCTTGTCTATATCGAGGCCATTATGTATATGCACACTCCCGGGCGCGAAATACTCAGGGAAAGCCTCAACTCAATCGGCAGGATTTCGAGCGCTCAGTTTGATTTCTCGCAGCTCTCGTCAAAATACCCCGCCTATCTCAGAGGCGAGAATCCAAATATTTTCAACCCCGAAATGGCGACGGGCGCATTTATGGACCTCGGTATCTACTGCGTCTATCCCGCGATTGATTTATTCGGTATGCCCTCAAAAATCACGGCGGATTCGGTCTTCCTTGATTCGGGAGCGGACGCGTCGGGCTCGGCTTTGCTCAATTACTCCGACAAGCTTGTGACTCTCACTTATTCAAAGACGGGGCAGGATTATTCGGGCTCAAAGATTCTCGGCGATGAGGGAACAATCTGCATTGAATCGATTTCAAAGCTGGTCCTCGGCCTGAAATTTGACTCCGAAGGCGCTCAGACCGTTATTCTGCCCGATGTCCCCAAGGCGGAGCTTATGGGTTTTGAGGCGGAGGATTTTGAGAGATTCATAAGGAATATCCGCGATGACAAATACGCCCTCTGCGATGAAACGACGCGCAAGGTGCTTTCGGTTATGGAAAAAATAAGGGAATGCTCCGGCATCCGCTTCGGAAAGGATGATAACGATGCTTGAATACTACCGCACCCATCCGCTCACGGCCGCGATTGTGATTGCCGCCGTTGTTGCCGCTGTTATTGTGTTTATTAAAGTCGCGATAGCGAGCGAGAGAAGAGCGAAAAACAATCAGAAATTATATATGAAACTGGAAGATGACAAAAAACTCCGCGACAGGTTTTCATCACTAACAAGACAGATGATTGAGAACTCGGATTCCGCGGAGCTCTTCAGGGGAGTGGGCCTGAATCTTCTCAAAAGAGTTTCGGACGCTCCCGATTTAAACGGGGAATTCGAACGCCTCACCGAGGAGCAGAAGCTCATTTATTCCGCCTTCCTTTTCACCGAGGATTCAAAGGAGGGGATGAGCAATTTCTTCAAGCTCAACGGCAGACCGGTTACGGACTTCGCGCTCTCGGGCGCCGAGAAGCTTTTTTCACGGGAATTCGCCGTGATAGTCAGGCACGAGTATGACGCTTATGACCCCGACAACGAGGAGGTATCCTGCATACCCTCCGAGATAGAGAGGGATGACGCGGGCGCGCTCGAATATATTGACGGGTACGCCGCGGAGAAAATCTTCGGGGATTACATAAAAGAAAACGCAGATATGTTTTTGAATTAGAATTATGACGGCCGCTCCGGCTTATTCCGGCGCGGCTGTATTTTTTATCAAAAAATATTGTTTATCTTTTAAAGTTGTGATATTATATACTATGTATATTTATATCCGGAGGAGATAATATGAGGATATTGTTTCAGGGAGATTCCATTACGGACGCCGGCAGAGACAGAGCCGATTCGCACGAGCTCGGCTCCGGCTATCCGAAATACGCCGCGAAATTCATAAAGGACAGATACCCCGGTGCCGATTTT
>CACZTQ010000113.1 GCA_902784155.1 Oscillospiraceae bacterium | reverse complement strand
CTCTTCGAGAAGCTTCTTTATCTCCTCGTTATGAGCCTCGTATGATTTCTTCAATTCTTCAACCATAAGGGCAACATTTTCGCAGGAGGATATTATAACTTTATCTGTTTTACTCATAGCCAAAAATCAGAAAATCGAGAATTTGACTACAAGAGCGGCGAAAACTATCGAAACCATGGAAAGAAGCTTGATAAGAATATTGATTGACGGGCCCGAAGTATCCTTGAAAGGATCGCCGACCGTATCGCCTACAACGGCAGCCTTGTGACCGTCGGAGCCTTTTCCTCCGAAGTGGCCGCTCTCAATATACTTCTTGGCGTTATCCCAGGCGCCGCCCGAGTTTGACATAAACACGGCCATAAGGAAGCCCGTGGCGGTTGCGCCCGCAAGCATTCCGACAACGCCGGAACATCCGAGAACAAGGCCGACAACAACAGGCACTATAACCGCGACGATTGTCGGAAGAACCATTTCGTGAAGGCTGGATCTAGTGCAGAGATCAACGCATTTTGCGTAGTCAGCCTCGGCGGTTCCGTCCATAAGGCCTTTGATTTCCTTGAACTGTCTGCGAACTTCGATAACAACGCTCTGAGCCGCTCTGCCGACGGAGCTCATTGTAAGAGCAGCGAAGACAAAGGGAAGGCAGGCGCCGATGAAAAGTCCGATAAGAACGGTGGGGTTATTGATACTGAGATTTGAAATCTTCTCAAGACCGCCGTCAAGAATCTTGACTTTGTCAATATAAGAAGCCATTAAAGCGAGAGCAGTAAGGGCTGCGGAGCCGATTGCGAAGCCCTTGCCGGTAGCGGCAGTGGTGTTGCCGAGAGAATCAAGAGCGTCTGTTCTCTCTCTGACAACCTCCTCAAGCTCGGCCATCTGAGCGATACCGCCCGCGTTATCAGCAACGGGGCCGTAGGCATCGGTCGCAAGAGTGATACCGAGAGTTGAGAGCATACCGACAGCGGCCAGCGCAATTCCGTAAAGACCCATCGCGGGGTTTCCTGCGCCGCCCGAAACAAAATACGAAACAAGAACGCATACGGAAACTATGATAATGGGGATGAGAGTTGAAAGCATACCGACAGAGAGGCCGTTGATAATAATCGTGGCCGAGCCCGTTTCGCTGCTTGCCGCGAGCTTCTGGGTAGGCTTATAACTGTCGGAGGTATAATACTCGGTGGAGCGACCGATAAGAACGCCGGAGATAAGTCCCGCAAGAATCGGGAAATAAAGAGTGTAATTCTCTTTGCCGAGAATGAAATATACAAGCGGGAAAGAAATAATACCGATAAGAACGGCGGAGAAGTTGGTTCCCTTTGAAAGAGCGCCGAGAAGCTGCTTCTGACCCGCGTCCTCTTTAGTCCTTACAAAGAAGGTGCCTATTACGGAGCAGAGCACTCCGAGAGCAGCAATGCAGAGAGGAAGCGCCATTGCGCCGAATGATTTATATGCGGAAACACCGAGAGCGCAGGAGGAGATAATCGAACCTACATAAGATTCATAAAGATCGGCTCCCATTCCGGCAACGTCGCCGACATTGTCGCCGACATTATCCGCTATAACAGCGGGGTTTCTCGGATCGTCTTCGGGGATTCCGGCCTCAACCTTGCCGACAAGGTCGGCGCCTACATCGGCCGCCTTGGTGAAGATTCCGCCGCCGACTCTTGCGAAAAGAGCCATTGAAGAAGCGCCCATGCCGAATGTCAGCATAGCTCCGGTAACTTCGCTGTCGGGAAGCTTGAAAACAAACTTGAGCAGGAATAACCAGATTGTGATATCAAGAAGGCCGAGACCTACAACGGTGAAGCCCATAACCGAGCCGGCAGAAAAAGCAACTCTGAGGCCTTTGTTGAGACCTTCTCTGCAGGCGTTGGCTGTTCTTGCGTTTGAAGCCGTGGCAATCTTCATGCCGATAAATCCCGAAAGGCCGGAGAAGAATCCGCCCGTAAGGAAGGCAAACGGAACATAGGGAGTGAGAAGCTTCATAAAAGCCATTATTCCCAGCACAACAAAAATCACGGCGAAGAAAATAATAACTATTCTGTACTGTCTGTTGAGGTAAGCGTTGGCTCCCCTGCGGACAAACTGAGAAATCTTCTTCATCGTGTCGGTTCCTTCATCGAATTTCAGAACCTTTTTTGCAGTAAAAACGGCGAAAAGCAGAGCGAGAATTGATGCTACCGCCGTCATTAATACAATTTTAATCTCCATTGATTAACCCCCTGTCGGTGCTGAAAACACGGAGCTTTGCTCTTTAATAAGCAAAGCCCTGCTATTTTTGGTTTTTATATTATATCACGGTAAAAATTCTTATGCAATAAATTTTTAAAATATTTTCTTAATAAAAATTATAAAGTTCAATTTCAGAATTCAACTTTATCGATAGGCATAGTTGCGTAGGAATTCAGATCGAGCCCCGCTATATTGCCCGCGAGATATTCATAATAGCTTTGAGAGCCCACCATCGCCGCGTTGTCGCCGCATAAATCGAGCGACGGAATAAACAGCTCGAATCCCTTTTCGCTGCAGAGCGCCGATATCATACTTCTGAGCCGCGAGTTTGCGGAAACACCGCCCGCAAGCGCTATTTTTTTATATCCGTATTCTTCTGCGGCGGAAATAAGCTTCCCGCAGAGTATTTCGCTGACGGTTTCGATAATCGAAGCGCCGAGGTCGGAGATATCGGGCTCAATCCCCTTTTGTCTCCGATTGTTGACGGTGTTTATAACTGCTGTTTTAAGACCGGAAAAGCTGAAATCATACACATTCTCCGTTTTCGGATGCGGGAATTTATAAGCGTGAGGATTGCCGTTTCTGCTCGCAAGGTCAAGATTTTTCCCTCCGGGATAATCGAGCCCCATCGCTCTCGCCGTTTTATCAAGGCACTCCCCCGCCG
>CACZTQ010000112.1 GCA_902784155.1 Oscillospiraceae bacterium | reverse complement strand
AGTGGTTTGCTCAAGTCCAAATCCCTTTATATATCAACGATTAAGGACGTTTTGCGACCGGTTGCGACCACTTGCGTCCGTATCATTGTTAGAACCTCAACACAGAAAAAAGGCTTACATTTTTGTAAGCCTTTTTTCAACGAAATAAATCCTTTCAGGATTTGTGAAATGCCCTTCGGGCGTGAAATACGCCTTCGGCGTGTGAAATGCCTGCGGGCGTGGGGATTTATTTCATTTCACTTTGCGGCTTGCCGCAAAATTTCACAATTCGTCAGAATTATTTCACATCGAGCAACGCGAGATATTTCACTTATTATTAAGCACAGGAGAGTCGTTATGGCAGAGTCAAAGCTTAAAAATCTTTCAATGGAATTTGCTGTAAATGCGATAAAACTATGCGAAAGTTTAAAAGGCCACTATTCGCTTGCAAATCAGTTTGAACGCTCTGCAACATCAGTGGGAGCAAATATTCATGAGGCAAACTATGCTCACAGTAAAGCGGATTTTGTTTCTAAAATGCAGATTGCCTTAAAAGAGTGTTATGAATCGGAATACTGGCTCGAATTATTTCTGAAAGCCGAATTAATTAATGAAGATTCTTTCAAATCTCTTAACAATCAATGCGGCACTATCCGCAGAATCCTCATCTCCTCCATTAACACAGCAAAAGAGAATAAACAGTAAAACCGATGTATTTGTTATTGAGCGATTGCCGAAGGGCAGGCGTTATATTTTTATTATTCATTTTAGCATTCATCTTTCGCCACTCATTTTCCGGTATTTACATTCATTTCAATTATCCATTCTTCATTATTTCACTCAGCCGTTTTAATGAATATTGAATAATAAATCCGCCGTGTCGGGGAATAACGAATTATTGTTGTAATCACAAAGGGAATCTGTTAAAATCGTTTTGATATGAATAGAGTGTAAGATTCTTTGACAGTTACATCTTTCCATTTTGCTTCGGGGATTATGAAGCCTGCGGGCTTCCCCGTTTGCTCCCGGGATATGGGGATTCCGGCAATTCGCCGGAGAAAGAATAATAATACTTCAGAAATAATTCTACAGAAAAGAGAAATAACTATGAAAAAGACAATCAGCATTATCCTTTGCGCTGCAATGCTCTTCGCTTGCGCCGCGGTGCCCGCATCCGCCGGAGGCAACCGGGGAACGCTGAAAATGCTCGCCTATAATGTTTCGGGGATTCCCATTGTAGGGGATTTTCAGGGCAGCGTTTTCACGGCCACCAACGAGCGCGCCGCAATCATCGGCAGACTTCTCAATGAAACCGGCGCCGATTTCATCGGAGTCGAGGAGGATTTCAACGGGCATAAATATCTTGCCGCCGAAATGACCTCTTACCCTTACAAATCGCCGAACAGCGGCGGTGTTGCGCAGGGCCAGGGCCTCAATATCTTTTCTTCTCACAAGCTCTATAATCTCGACAGAGTCAGGTGGGATTCGGAATTCGGCAGTCTCTCGGGCAGAAATGACGCGCTGTCAAACAAAGGGTTTATTTACAGCCTTATGGAGCTTGAAGAGGGCGTATATATCAATGTCATCACGCTCCACTGCGACGCGGGCAAAGATCCCCTTTCGGTTGCCGCGAGGCGCGATAATTTCAGGCAGCTTGCCGAATATATAAACTCCAATCTCAATGACGGAAGAGCGCTGATAGTTCTCGGCGATTTCAACTTCAGCTTCAGAAGAAATCTTGATGATGATATCGTCACAAATCTCATGGAACCCACAGGGCTGAAGGACGTATGGGCCGAGGTTTACAACGGAGGATTGACCGATTATTCGGATCCGGCTTTTGACCGCAATTCTCAGGGCGACTCCGTTGACCGTACCCTCTACCGGAGCGGCAAATACACGGAGCTCGTGCCCGTTTCAAAAACCATTCCCCCGCTCACGGGTGAAAACGGCGAGCGTTATACCGACCACGCTCCGATGCTCACGGAATTCACCTACACGGTAACCGGAAGCGGGAGCATACCCGCGAGACTCGAGGAGCCCGCGGAAGTCAGCGAAGCTCTGCTCAATCTGAAAGAAGCCGCGTGGACCGCGCTGCGTTTACTCCAGTTTATAATCGGATTCATCGAAATCCCCTACCTGATTACGGAGCTCCTGTTTTTCAGAAAGAAGACCTGATTCCCAGCGCCTTCCCCTCCCCCGCGAAAACAGAATACGGAAATCGCCGCCCCTGCCGGGCGGCTTTTCATTTTATCGCTGCTCGGCGCCTTACCTGTAAAGTGAAAGGCGCTCTGCCGCCGGTTCACCCGGCGGGTAAATGATTCCCAATCCTTTTGCCGCAGCTGTTATTTATCATCCATATCAAAAAGTATCTCATACATCAAAAACAGGAAGAATACAAGCGGGAACAAATATAATATTGTAACAAATTTTATGATTTTGTTTAAAATGCCGTCTGTTTTGAAGCACAGAATCACAAGAACCACAAGCCCCACAAGATACAACACAACTTTTAAAGCATCCATAAAATTCACCCCTCTTAAAAGACGAAATTGTTTCTTATTCCTCTTCTCAAGTTATATTATATTTCCTGAAAAGTCCTATAATACGGACTTTTCAGGGCATTCCGGTGAATCCTTAAACGAAAGACCAAACGCAGATTATTTGCCGTCCTGCTTACTCCGGCAGAGGCCTGTTCGCCCGAAAATCCGTCCGAAATTCAATATATGTGGATTTTTCGATTTGAAATTGTACAGTAGCAGTGATAGAATTGCATCAGCGGTAGGGGGGTGCACACCTTGAAAGAAGAAAACGCAATTGCGAAACAGATCAAAAAATACATCAAATACCGCAATAAGACCCTGCATGAAACAGCAGATGAAATGGGCATCGGATATACCACCTTCTGCGAGCAGCTCAACAGAGGGACGCTGAGAGCCGAAACGCTGTTCCGGCTGGCGGATTATCTGGATATTGACCTTAACCTGATGATGCAATCGCTCAGCAGTCCGGGACATCTCTCCCTGTTTGAAGGCGATGCAGTTCCCCGGATGAGCAAAGCCCACAGGGAGAATGAACTTGATCAGGTCATGCACATGCTGGATTATCTGATTCATCAGACCCTCGGAAAGACCGGAGAGATTAAGCGGGAGCTGCTGAAAGCTTTTAACGGAAATTTCTTTTATCTTCTCGATGTCCTTACTCCGGAAAATGCAGATATCCTTCTTTTTTCCGAGAGAGGTAAAGAAAAAATCAAAGTTTACACATCCGGGAGAAGCGGCGAGTCCTGTTCCTTTACGGGCAGCAGGCCGGTATTCCGGAAAATGCTCAGCGCCGATGATGAGCTCAACAGAATAATCGAAGAAAGAAAGGAAAAACTGTTATGAAAATCATTTTTTGCAATATCACTTATCTGAGATACTATGACGGAAGAACCGCCGGAGAACTGACCCCGGTGACCGGCGGCAGTTGGGTCAAGGAAAATTCCGATGCGCATGAACGCTGGAATTTCCTTAATATGGACGGAAAATGCTACGGCTTCGTTCAGGGCCTCAGCGACACTATGCATATTGAGAGGTTTGAGGGCGTTTCATCCTCAAGTCAGACCGCAGAAGATGTAACCGTAATCTGGTGCGCTCTGAAAGACGACAAAACCGTTATCGTAGGCTGGTATGAGCACGCTGTCGCAAACCGTTGGCTGACGCCGAGCTTTGTAACTCCGATCAGCGGAATCGACAGAGCCTACTGGTTTGAAACCGAAGCGGAAAACGCTTACCTTCTGCCCGAAGACAAGAGAAGCTACAGAATAGGCAGGGCTTCGCAGGATGGCCCGGGCAAGGGCTTCGGTCAATACAACTACTGGTTTGCAGATTCGGAATACGCCAAAGAGAATATTATTCCCGGAGTGCTGGACTACATAAAG
The DNA here is from genome assembly GCA_902784155.1 of Oscillospiraceae bacterium. Classification (GTDB taxonomy): domain Bacteria; phylum Bacillota; class Clostridia; order Oscillospirales; family Acutalibacteraceae; genus CAG-177. Next base: position 298 of record CACZTQ010000112.1, on the reverse strand, counting down.
AAAAACAGGAAATACAGAATCAACGCGCAGACTTCCGAATTTCTTGACCCCGGCGACACCTCGCCGCTGACTGCCGAAGAAGAGGAATACGCGGAATCTCTCGGCGAAGATCAGAGCAAAGAATACCTGCCGTACGCATACAGAAACTATGTCCAAAAGAAGGACGCGGACTCGGCGTATTATGTAGCCGAAGCGCTGGAGGCCTGTTATCAGTACAAGCTCGCCCTGCCCTGGTTTGAGAAAGTGGTCGAGCTCGACCCGGATGATATGATCACCAAGGGGCGCCTCGGATACTTTT
>CACZTQ010000111.1 GCA_902784155.1 Oscillospiraceae bacterium | reverse complement strand
GCGAGAGAACGCCTGACCTTCGATTTGCTCATTTTAAGCTCTTCGGCGAGACGGTCGAGAGACTCCGCAATCTGATTCCTCCTGATGACGATGCCCTTCACGGAGATTTCGGATTTGTAGTTGGAGCAGATGAGAAGGTGGATATAGAGCCTGAGCGTATCGGGCTTCCCGACGATTTTTGTGATATCTTTCCTGAGTTTTGAATAAGGCAGCATGCAGCTTACCTCCTTTCGAAATTTAGGAGGAATTGTAAAAACCCCTCCATATAAAGCCGAAAATGCGGGTTTTGTAAACCTAAACAGGTTGACAGGATTTTTTCGCCGCCTCCCGTTTCCTCGCTTTTCCTCCGTTTTTCTCCGGTTTTTATATGATTTCCTCTTTTTCAGAAAAAATTTTTGAGAGAGGCAAAATGAACGATAAAGCCGCCGCCCGCCCGGAAATAAAAAAGCCCCCTCCGAAAGGGAGAGGACTGCTTTGGCCGGGGTATATTCGCAGGAGCGACAATCAGTCGCCCGCAAACAGGATTTAGTCAGTTAGCAGTTAGCAGTTAGCAGTGAGCAGTTGAGGGTCGCTTCGCTCCGGTATATTTAATGGAGGGGGAGGTTAACGCTAATCGTAGGGGTCGATGCCCTCAGCGACCCGGGTGAAACGCAGTTTCACAACATAGGTGCGAATACGAAATATAATACTACAGTTTGCTTTACGTTAAACAATGCCTTGTTTTGCTGATATCTAAAACAAATTATTCCTTTGTTTCTTCATTATCCGTATCATTTAATACTTCAAGGAAACCTGCTGTTATGATTCCTGAAGGAAGCGCTATAATAGCTATGCCGAATACTGACGAGACCATAGTTACAATTCTTCCTATTGTTGTAACCGGATATATATCGCCGTATCCCATTGTTGTTAAAGATACGGTTGCCCAATAAATAGCATCAAAAAACGAGTTAAAAGAATCAGGTTCAACATTAAATATTAAAAGAGCTGATACAAGGACATATCCAACCGCAAGAGCCATAACAACATAAAGAGTTCTTCTTTGTCTTTTAAATACATCTATGATAATTTTAATGCTTTTAGAATACCTAATTATTTTAAAGGCTCTGAAAGCTCTTAATGTTCTCAATAATCTGAAAATCTTTAATAGTCTAAATCCACCACTGATTATGGTAAGAGACGGTAAAATGGAAACAAGATCTATTATTGCCATTGGAGTAATTGGATATATTAAGAATGATTTCAATCCCTTTTTCAGTTTTAAATCAGCCGTAACCAATCTCAAAATATAATCAGCAATAAAAATAACTACTGTGACTTTGTCTATTATATAAAATGCTTTGTTTTGAGAATGAAATGCAAGCGGAACAATACTGATGATAATAGCAGCCATCATAAACCAATCATACCAATCGAATGATGTGCTGTTATCATTTTCATTTCCTATTTCCAAAAGGCTGTAAATCTTGTTTCTCAAAGACGTCACTCCTGTAAATAATTCTAAATTGACCAAGTAGAATCAATAAGAAAATAATACAAAAATAAATTATGTGTTAAAAAATGAATCACAATACGGACATTTTGCAATTCCGCTCTTTTTCCCATAAAAAGACGCGCCGCAGTTAGGACACTTGATAGCTACTTTTTCCTGAGTTGACTTCTTTGCTTCTACTGTCGGCACTCCTAAAAACGATTTCAGAACGCCTTTAACCCCGGTTTCATGTTCAGCCATCGAGTATATATCAAAATCGGTTCCTGTTACAATATGATTGATTTCGTTTGCAAATTGTATAACATTCGAATACACACCGCTCATAAATATAAAAGAGATGCTTCCCGAGGTAAAATAAATATCTATTTTATGTTGCATTCCGTTAACGTTTTGAATTTTTACCTGGGCAGTATCATCGAATACCTTTACATCGGAAACCGGTTTATCAAATATTATTTTAGGCTTTCCAAAAGTACCGTTTTTGCAAACTATTACGCGCTTGTTTGTCAACAATACGTTGCAAAGTTTTGTTGTTATACTTGAAGCGTCTTGAACATTTTGAAGCTCCGAAACAACAAATTCATTTGAATCAAGATTGAATTGTGCCATTTTATTCGCTCCTTATGTTGATTTATTATCAATATGAAATGTATGCTTTCAACTTACATGTCTTATATTTTTTATGCTCCGCATATCCTTGTGGCGGGCGACTGATAGTCGCCCCTACGATGCTCCGCATATCCTTGTGGCGGGATGCCGGGGGCGTCATCCCCTACGATAAGGTCTATCCTTTACCGCCATAATATACTCGGAGCGGAGCGACCCGTCATTGCACATTGCACATTGCACATTGCACATTGCTAACTGCTCACTGCTCACTGCTAACTGACCACTACCGTTCCTTCGTTATTTTCAAACCTGAGGATTCCTCCGGGGAGGGTGAAGGTTTGGGTGCCGGAGGGGCTGGTTACGGTGAGCTCGCCTTCCGAGACGGCGGAGATAACGGGGGAGTGGTCCGCGAGGATTCCGTATTTACCGTCCGGCGCGTCAAAGACGAGCGAGGTGCATTTCCCCTCAAAGATAACACGATCGGGGGAGAGTATTTTAAAATTGAATTCTTTCATTTTTATTTACCGCCGCGGAGTTTTTCCGCCTTCTCATACGCCTGCGAGAGGGGGCCTACGTTGTAGAACGCCTCCTCGGGCATATCGTCGCATTCGCCGTCGATGATGGCGGCGAAGCCCTTGACCGTTTCCTCAAGCGGAACATACTGCCCCGCGAGGGTTGTGAATTTCTCGGCGACAAACATCGGCTGCGAGAGGAATCTCTGTACCTTTCTCGCTCTCATGACCGTCAGACGGTCGCTGTCGCTGAGCTCCTCCATACCGAGAATGGCGATGATATCCTTGAGCTCCGCGTATTTCTGAAGAAGCTGCTGGACCTTCCGCGCGACTCTGTAATGCTCCTCGCCGACGTATTCCGCCGAGAGGATATTCGAGGTCGAGGCGAGGGGGTCGATTGCGGGGTAGATTCCCTCCTCGGCTATCTTCCTGCTCAGAACGGTTGTCGCGTCAAGGTGAGAGAAGGTCGTCGCCGGGGCGGGGTCGGTCAGGTCGTCCGCGGGGACATAAATCGCCTGCACCGAGGTTATGGAGCCGCTTGTTGTCGAAGTGATACGCTCCTGAAGGTCGCCCATCTCCTCGGCGAGAGTCGGCTGATATCCGACGGCGGAGGGCATTCTGCCGAGCAGGGTTGAGACCTCGCTGCCCGCCTGGATGAATCTGAATATATTGTCTATAAAGAGAAGGATATCCCTGTTTTCGTAATCCCTGAAATATTCGGCCATTGTAAGACCGGTGAGCGCAACGCGCATTCTCACGCCCGGCGCCTCGTTCATCTGACCGAATACGAGAGCGGTCTTTGAGAGGACTCCGCTGTCCTTCATTTCGCGCCAGAGGTCGTTGCCCTCTCTCGAGCGCTCGCCCACGCCCGCGAAGACGGAGTATCCGCCGTGCTCGGTGGCGATATTGTGGATGAGCTCCTGAATCAGGACTGTCTTGCCCACGCCCGCGCCGCCGAAAAGGCCGATTTTACCGCCCTTCTGATACGGCTCGAGCAGATCAACCGCCTTGAGACCGGTTTCGAGAATCTCGACGGAGGAGCTCAGCTCGGTGAATTCGGGGGGCTTCCTGTGAATCGGGAGCCTCTTTCCGCCCTCTATCTGAGGACCGCCGTCGGTGGTATTGCCGAAGACGTCAAAGAGCCTGCCCAGAACTTCGGGGCCGACGGGCACGGTTATGCATTCTCCCAGCGCCGTGACCTCAAGACCTCTTGAGAGTCCCTGGCTCTCGGAGAGCATTATGCACCTGACCTTATCCCTTCCGATATGGGCGGCGACTTCCATTATTTTAACATTCTTTCCCTCTTTTACGGCGAGAGCTTCTTTTATTTTGGGCAGCTCCCCGCCGGGGAATACGACATCCACAACGGAGCCGTTTATCTGCACGGTTTTTCCGGTCATGTTATTTTCCTTTCACCCGAAACATCCGCGATTTCTTCCGTTATCGCGTTCTGCCTTGTGTGGTTGTATTCGAGCCTGAGCTCCGCGAGCAGATCGCCCGCGTTGTCATTGGCGTTTTTCATTGCCATCATTCTTGTATTCTGCTCGCTGCAGAAGGCGGAGAGGATGCAGCTTCTCACCGAGGACCTGAAGCTCACGGGGATGAGCGTATCGAGGAGCGTTGCCGTATCGGGCAGGAAATCATATCCGCTCTCTCTCTCTTCTTCGTCCGCCTCAAAGGGGAGAAGCTTCTTTACGCAGAGCCTCGATTTATCGGCGAAATCCGCGAAGATTACCGAGAATGAGGAGACGGCGCCTCCGGTAAAAAGATTCATGAAATAATCCGCGATTTCGCAGGCCGTCTCGTTATCCGGCTTCTTTACGGCGATGTCAAAATCCTCTTCGCAGACGATTCCCGAGGCGGTCAGCAGGGATTTGACTCTCCCTCCCGAAACATATACCTTCGGATTCTTTAATTCTTTTATCTTCTGAGAAGCGAATTTCGCGATATTCTTGTTGTAGTCTCCGCAAAGGCCCCTGTCGCTGCCGATTACGAGCACCGCCTGAGTGTCCGCCCCGTTGTCCTGCGTATAAACCGAGCCCGGGGAGTGCGCGAGAGCCGATGAGAGAATCAGGCTGCACTCGTTCGCGTAGGCGCGGTGAGAGAGCACGGTGCTCTTCGCGCCCGAGAGCTTCGCACTCGCCACGAGGTACATCGCGCCCGTAATCTTCTGAGTGTCGCCGACGCTCTTTATCCTGTTTTTTATTTCTTTTATTCCCGGCATTTCATATCACCGTACTGTCGGCAAGGGAGAGAATGGTCTCTCTGTAATCGGGGTTGAAATAGCCGAATTTATCAATATCCTCACACATCGGAGCGTATTCCTTCTCCGCGCGCTCAAAGATTTTTTCAAGATATTCGCCCGCTTTTTCTTCGGGAATATCCTGCAGCTTATGAGCGAGGGCGGTCATCAGGGTAATGACCTGCCTGTGTCTCGGGATGGGGGAATACTGCTTCTGGCGCAGAATATTCATAAGGCTTCTGCCGTAGTTGAGCTTCGAGCGCGAATCCTCGTCGAGGTCGCCCGCAAACTGCGTGAAGGCGGCCATTTCCCTGTATTGAGCGAGGTCGAGGCGCATGGTGCCGCTCGCCTTTTTCATTATCTGCGACTGCGCGTCGCCGCCGATTCTCGAAACGGAGATACCGACATTGACGGCAGGTCTCTGACCGCTTAAAAACAGCTCGCTCTCGAGGAAAATCTGACCGTCCGTTATCGAGATGACGTTGGTCGGAATATATGCGGAGACATCGCCCGCGAGAGTTTCGACTATCGGGAGCGCCGTCAGCGAGCCGCCTCCGAGCTCGTCGCTCAGGTGAGCCGAGCGCTCAAGCAGCCTTGAATGAAGATAGAATATATCGCCGGGGTAGGCCTCTCTGCCCGGGGTGCGCCCGAGAAGCAGGGAAATCGTGCGGTATGAGACCGCGTGCTTTGAGAGGTCGTCATAGATTATGAGCACGTCTCTGCCCTGAAGCATGAAGTATTCGCCGAGCGTGCATCCCGCGTAGGGGGCGATGAATTCAAGCGGTGCCGGGTCGCTCGCGGGAGCGCAGACCACTATGGTGTATTCCATCGCGCCGCAGGACTTGAGTTTATTCACAAGAGCCGCGGTGGAGCTCGCCTTCTGGCAGATTGAAACGTAAATACAGATTACGTCTTTTCCTTTTTGGTTGAGAATCGTATCGACGGCTATCGCGGTCTTGCCCGTCTGCCTGTCGCCGATTATCAGCTCTCTCTGGCCCCTGCCGATGGGAAACATCGAGTCTATCGCGAGGATTCCCGTTTCGAGAGGGGTGTTGACGGGCTGCCTGTCGATGATGCCGGGCGCTCTCTTTTCGATGGGGAGATAATCCTCCTCCTCGATGTCGCCCAGACCGTCAACCGGGTTTCCGAGAGAATCGATAACCCTGCCGATGAAGCCTTCGCCTACGGGCATTCCGGCTATCTGACCTGTGCGCACCGCCTTGCTCCCTGCGGAGACGAACCGGTCGCTGTCAAAGAGGATGCAGCCGAGCCTGTCTTCCTTTAAATCCTGGACTATTCCCTTGACGCCCGAGTCAAAGACGAGAATCTCGTCATACTCCGCGCTCTCAAGGCCCGTGATGAAGGCGATACCGTCGCGCACCGAAATAACCGTACCTATCTCCTCGCTGACGGCAAGGGGCTTGAAATCTCCGATTGCCTTGCGCATGAGGGGAATGACGGATTTTTTCGATTCGAGAGCATTCAGCTTTGAGGTCAGCTGATGAAGGCGGCCCTCGACGGTCCAGTCATAGAGCTTGTTGTCAACCTCGAGCTTGAAGCCGCTCGTGATTTTTTCGTCATAGACGAATATGAGCTCTTTCGCTCCCATCTTTTCTCTGAGGACCTGTTTTATTCTTTTATATTGCTCCTCGGTCGGCTCTTTGGCCGAATACAGCGTTGCGGTTTTATTTCGCGCCATATCAATTCTCCCCGCTGTCGCTGCCGAAGGCATTCAGGAAGGTCTCGTAAGCGTCCTCGCCGTCCGCAATCAGCTTCTGCGCGGCCTCTTCGGCGAGCGCCTTGATTTCTTTGTTGGCGGCCTTCATCATATTATTCTTTTCTTTGGCCGCCCTGGCCTTGGACTTGGCGATTATATCCGCCGCCTGAGCCTGCGCCCCGCCGATGATTTTTTCGGCCTTTGCGCGCGCCTCGGCTACGGTCTTCGCGTTCAGCTCCTCTTCCTGATTCCTGAATTCCGTGAGCTTTTCTTCATATTCTTCTTTCAGCTTTTCGGCTTCTTCGAGCTTCTCGCTGCTCTTTTTTTCGAGCTCGTCATAGTAATCATTTCTCTTATCCATGAATTTTTTCACGGGCTTATAGAGAATGAAATACAGCGCGCAGAAAAGAACGGCGAAATTCAGCATGTGAAGCAGAATCTGCTGTATATCAATATTCAGCGGCATAGTACCCTCCGTATATCAAAGGACGAAGATGACGAGTATGGCAACGATAAGAGCGTAGATGATGGCGGTCTCGATAAAGACGAGGCCGAGCATTACGTTGGTCCTGATATTTCCCGCGGATTCGGGCTGACGGGCGATTCCGTCGCTGCCGCTCTTGATGGCGATAGACATTGCTATCGCGCCTGCCGTTGCTGCAACAGCTATGAGGGCGGCGGCCGCTATTGCCT
>CACZTQ010000110.1 GCA_902784155.1 Oscillospiraceae bacterium | reverse complement strand
TCGAAGCGGGCAAGGCCGAAATCGACAGGGAATTCAGGCGCAGCTTCATCCGCCTTACGGACGAGGAGTTTGAGCCGTTTATACAAAAAATCGCCGAGAGGCAGCATTGCAAGAGCGTCGATGATTTCTACGCCGCAATCGGCTACGGCGGAATCTGTCTCACGAAGCTCATGCCCCGTATAAAGGAGGATTACCTCAAGCTTTCAAAGCTCAACGAGCCCGCCCCCGTTGTCAGGGCTCCCTCCAAGAAAAAACCAAAATCCAACGAGGGCGTAATAGTCGAGGGAATCGACAACTGCCTTATCAAATTCTCAAGATGCTGCAACCCCCTGCCCGGAGACCCGATTATCGGTTTTATCACAAGGGGTCACGGCGTTTCTATCCACACGAGAAGCTGCCCGAATGTCCCGGATGAAATCGCCTTCGCGGACGAGCCCGAGAGATGGGTCAACGCTTACTGGGACCGCAATGTCAAAGAGGAATTCAAGTGCACTCTCAAGCTCACTTGCCTGAGCAGAATCGGTATGCTCGCGGATGTTTCGGGCATGCTTGCGAATATGCACCTTTACATTAACGAGCTGAGCACAAGACCGACAAAGGACGGCAGGACCATCATATTCGTCACGGTCAGCCTCAACGGCCTTGAGCACCTTAACTCAACCGTCAAGCGCCTTGAGAGTATTTCGGGCGTGCTTGACATAGAAAGGACGGGTATCTGATATGAGAGCTGTTATTCAGAGGGTAACCTCGTCCGAGGTTTCCGTTGACGGAAAGATAACCGGAAAAATCTCAAAGGGCTTCAATGTCCTTCTCGGCGTTATGCAGGGAGACACGAAGGCGCAGGCAGACCTGCTCGCGGGCAAAATCGCACGCCTGAGAGTATTTGAGGACGAAGAAGGAAAAATGAATCTCGGCCTGCTCGATATCGGCGGCGAGGTGCTCGCGATTTCGCAGTTCACTCTCTGCGCCGATCTCAAAAAGGGAAACCGCCCCTCTTTTTTCCCGGGCGCTCAGCCCGATGAGGCGAATGAGCTCTATGAATATTTCTGCTCAAGTCTTCTCGCGCAGGGCGTTAAGAATGTCGAAAAAGGAGTATTCGGGGCGGATATGAAGGTCTCAATCAACAATGACGGGCCCGTCACCATCGTGATGGATACCGATTTATGGGATAAGAAGGATAAGTAATGAAAATCTTACCGGTTGCCCCGCAGTATGAGGGCTTTGCCAATTCATATCTTATTGTTGACGAAGACAGCGCGGAGTGCGCGATTGTGGACCCGGGCTGTTACCTCGAAAACGCTCCGAGGGCGGTCGCGGAAAGCGGCGCGCGGCTGAAATACATCCTGCTCACTCACGGGCATTTTGACCATATTCTCGGCGCTCACGACGCAAAAGAACTGACGGGCGCGAAGATAGTGATACACGGGGATGACGAAATCTGTCTCTCAAGCGAATACTACAATCTGCTCACCACCTACCCGGTTGAGGGCTGCGAGCTCACTCCAGAAAAGGCCGATATCCTTGTTGATGACGGCGATGTGATAAATCTCGGCTCCTGTGAGATTAAAGTGCTTCACACCCCCGGCCACACTCCGGGCGGCGTCTGCTACATCATTGAGAGCGAGAGGGTTATCTTCAGCGGAGACACGCTGTTTCACTCAACCGCCGGAAGAACCGACAACATCGGGGGAGATTATTCCCTGCTGTGCGGCTCGCTTAAAAAGCTGATAAATCTCAGCGGCGACTATACGGTCCTGCCCGGTCACAATATACCGACCACCCTCGAAAGAGAGAGGACCCGCAACTTTATCATAAGAAGGATGAAATAATTGATAATCCGGATTTCGGGGCACGATTTTCACTATGAATGCGATAATCTCTGCAGAGTGTTTTTTCCAAACGAAAAGATAAAAATATCATACGGCAGTGACGGCGAAGATGCGAAAACCGTTGAAACGGTATATGACGGAGAAACGGTCGGCGTAAACGCCGTGATTGACGGACTTTCGCGCGGATACAGCGAAAGCGCCGCCCCGGATAAGGCCGAGCTCATAACCGCGAGGCTCATTTTCAGGGCGCTCTCGGAAATCACGGGCTATACTCCCCCCTGGGGAGTCCTCACCGGCGTCAGGCCCTCGAAGCTGATGCTGAGACTTATAAGCCTTTACGGCAGAGAGAGAGCCGAGGCGTATTTCAGGGATGACCTGCTTGTCAGCCCCCGGAAGACAGAGCTTGCCGTGACGGTTGCCGCCAACGAGCAAAAAATCATTTCTCTCTCGCGTCCGGAATCCTTCAGCCTTTATATTTCAATTCCGTTCTGCCCCTCGAGGTGCTCCTACTGCTCCTTTGTTAGCCACTCGATAACGAGCCCGAACGCGAAGAAGCTTTATCCCGGATACATATCTCGCCTTGCGGACGAAATCGCCCTCACGGGCGGATACGCGAAGAAAAACGGGCTCCGTCTCGAGAGCGTTTATTTCGGAGGGGGCACTCCGGGAATTCTCGGGGCACAGGATCTTGACAGACTTCAAACCGCCATAGAAGAAAACTTCGTCACGGGCAGTCTGAGAGAATACACGGTTGAGATGGGAAGGCCCGATACAATAACGGCGGAAAAACTTGATATGCTCAGACGCCACGGCGTTGACAGAATCAGTATCAATCCGCAGACATTCAACCGCAAAACCCTTGAAGCGATAGGCAGAAAGCATACCGAAGAGCAGGCCGTCGAGGCTTACCGCCTCGCGCGCACCTTTGATTTCAGGTGTATCAATATGGACCTGATTGCAGGCCTTCCGGGCGAAACGGCGGACGACTTCAGACTTTCGCTCGAAACGGCTCTGGAGCTCTCTCCCGAAAACATAACCGTTCACTCGCTCGCGCTCAAGCGCTCCTCTTCTCTCAATCAGAGCGGCGCCCGGGTGGAATCTGGAATCGAAGCCGGAAAGATGCTCGATTATTCTTACGGAGCCCTGACCGGCGCGGGATATATCCCCTACTATATGTACAGGCAGAGCAAATGCGTCGGCAATCTCGAAAACACCGGCTGGTGCAAACCCGGCACGGAGGGGCTCTACAATGTCTATATGATGGAGGAGTGCCACACCGTCCTCGCGGCGGGAGCCGGCGGAGTCACTAAACTCTGCGAGCCGGGCGGCACCTATGTTGAGAGAATATTCAACTACAAATATCCCTATGAATACATCTCGGGATTTGATGAAATAATAAGACGAAAAGCGGGTATAGACGAATTCTACTCGCGGAAGGGCGTGAAATAAATTGCAGAAGACAAGCAAAAGACAATCCGTTCTCAGCGGAGCCATGGTGCTTATGGGCGCGATAATCCTTGTCAAGATTATCGGCGCGCTTTTCAAGATGCCGATGACAAGTATGCTCGGCACTGTGGGAAGAGGTTACTTCAACTCCGCTTATGAAATATATACGCCCATATTCGCTATAGCTATGGCGGGGCTCCCCGTCGCCGTTTCAAAGATGGTTGCCGAGAGCGTGGCGCTCGGCAAATACAGGCAGGCGAGGTCGGTCTTCAAGGTTTCGCAGAAGGTCTTTATCGTGGTCGGTATCACCGGCACGCTCATCCTTCTCATCGCGGCGCTCCCCTACGCAAAATTCGTTGCGAATATGAAGAGCCTGAGGGCAATCCTCTGCGTTGCCCCCTCCATATTCGTCTGCTGCTATATGTCGGCTTACAGAGGCTATTATGAAGGCCTCAGGAATATGGTGCCTACGGCAATATCTCAGGTTATAGAAGCGCTGGGCAAGCTCGTAATCGGCCTCGCGCTTATCAAAATCATAATGAACAGAGGCCTCGCGCAGTTCAACGCCGGTATGGCCGCGAGCGGAAATGTCTCCGCGAAGGTATTCGGCGCGACGGTGACAAACCTCGCCGAGGCAAACTCGGTCATAGTGCCGGGAGCGGCCGCGGGCGCGGTGCTCGGCGTCACCATCGGCTCCGCCCTTTCGCTTCTCTTCCTTATGGTTTATTACAGATTCAGAAAGGACGGATTCCCCAGGGAGGCTGTTCTCGCGTCGCCCAAACCCCAGCCCGGAACGCTCACGGCAAAGCAGATGATTATGATAGCCGTCCCCATGGTAGTCAGCGCCCTGATTCTGAACCTGACAAATCTTATCGACGTCACTACTATTCAGACGAGGCTCACTGCCGCTCTCAACAGCGATTTCACGACCGTTGTCAATATGTATTCATCCTCGATAAACAGAGCAGTTGAGCTCAACAGGCTCAATATCAACGATGTTGCCGAGGTTATGAAATATATCTGGGGCGCCTACGGAACGGCGCTCGACTTCAGGACTCTTGTGCCCACAATTACCATCCAGCTCGGGGTCAGCGCAATTCCCGCCCTCGCGACGGCCTGGGCAATCAAGAGCAAGGAGGATATGCGCTCGACGATTGAGACTGTCCTTCGAATCGGAATGCTCATCGCTCTGCCCGCAGGTCTCGGAATAGCTTCTCTCGCGACTCCCATACTGACCGCAATCTACGGCAGGGGAAACAGCAACGAGGCAATCGCGATAATCGCCCCGATTCTGATAGTCAACGGCATTTTCACTCCCCTTATGGCAATCTCCACGCCGACGACCAACATGCTTCAGGCGGTCGGAAGAGCCGATATACCGATGAAGACGGTCGCCTGCGCCGCCGTGTGCAAGATACTCTGCAACTTCATCCTCGTCGGAATCCCCAAAATAAACGTTTACGGCGCCGTCGCCGGCACCATACTTTTCTATATCATTATAGTGAGCGTCAATCTTTTCTTCCTGCTCAGGATTTCGCAGGTTAAAATAAACTGGCTCGGAATATTCCTCAAGCCTCTGATTGCCGCCGTCCTTTGCGCCGTCACGGCCTTCGCAACGCACGGAATCATCGTTAAAATCGTGCCCGCAGACACGGCCTCGTCCATAATCAACTCCGACACCTTCGGCACTCTCGCCGGCGTATGTCTGGGCGGAATCGTCTATATTATCTCGATTCTGCTCCTCAGGGGAATCATCAGAGAGGATGTAATTGTTATGCCGAAAGGGGATAAAATCGCAAAAATCCTTGAAAAATACAGACTTTTGGGGTAAAAAAAGCGAAAAATATTGAAAAATAAGGAAAAAAGAGGCATTTATGGTTGACTTTGAGTTCAAAGATAAGTATAATTGTAGTGACCTTGAAAAGATTATGGAGCTGCTCCGTCAGCCCGGCGGATGTCCCTGGGACGCAAAGCAGACTCACGAGAGCATCAAGCAGAATCTCATTGAGGAAACCTATGAGGTCATAGAAGCGATTAACAAAAAAGATGACGCGCTTCTGTGCGAAGAGCTCGGCGACATAATGATGCAGGTCATTTTTCACGCCCAGATGGAAAAGGAAAAAGGCACCTTTGATTTTGACGATGTCTGCGACGGCATCTGCAAGAAGCTGATTATCCGCCATCCCCACGTATTCGGAGACACTCAGGCCGACACGGTCGAGAAGGTCCTCTCAAACTGGGATGAAATCAAAAACAGGACCAAAGGGCGCAAAACCGTGACCGACTCCATGGAGAGCGTGCCCAGAGAGCTCCCCGCCCTTATGAGAGCAACAAAGCTCCAGAAGAAGGCGGCGGATGTCGGATTCGACTGGCCGGATTCATCGGGAGCATTCGACAAGCTCTATGAGGAATTCGCGGAGCTTCGCGAGGCGGTTGATCAGGGAGATAAGGGCCACATCGAAGAGGAATTCGGAGACCTGCTCTTCGCCGCGGTCAATGTTTCGAGATTCATCAAAACAGACGCGGAGGAAGCGCTAACAAAGGCGAGCGATAAATTCCTTTTTAGATTCTCAAAGGTCGAAGCGATCGCAAAAGAGCGCGGAATCGATATGAAATCCGCTTCCCTCGAGACGCTCGACGCTATCTGGGACGAGGTCAAATCAGGCAGTATATGATTGCTCCAAAAGGGCATTTCATAAATATATTCATTAAGAATGGAGAAAAACAATGAATAAGACAGAACTTATAGCAGCAGTAGCAGCTAAAGCAGGTATCGAGAAGAAGGCAGCTGACAAAGCAGTCAACGCTACC
>CACZTQ010000109.1 GCA_902784155.1 Oscillospiraceae bacterium | reverse complement strand
ATAATCGCCGCGGCGAGCGCTGCGCCCCATACGGCGGCGATAATTATTTTTTTCGGCTTTGAGAGAGTGCGCTTCTTCTCTTTTGCGGGAGCCTGTTTTTCGGATCCGGTCTCCTTCGGGGATGCGGAGACGGTTTCGCTCTCCGTTATTTCCTCCTCCGGGATTTCCTCCGCGTCTGCGTCTGTGAACAGGGATTCTCCGGCGGCAGACGTTTCTTTTTCGTCCTCACGCGCGGGAGAGGCCGTTTCGGCTGTGCCGGGCTCTGTCCGGGTTACTGCCGGTGCCTTTTCGGGAGCGGATGCGGTCACGGCGGGAGCGGAGGTGCTCTTTTCCGAAGAAGTTTCGGATTTCACTGCCTTTCCGGTCGTGCTGTTTTCCGCCGCCGCTTTTGCTCCGCGTCCGGCGCGGGATGACGGTGAGGATGTGAAGGTCACGATTTCGGCTTCGCGCTGAGTCGGGGAGAGGGGAGCAGCTGTCGTTTTCTGAGCGGAGGGCGCAGTTGTCGAAGGTTTGCTGATAACCACGCGTCCCTCCTGCCCGGCCTTTCCGCCCGCCGTCTGTGACGGCGCGGTTTTTTCGGGAGAAGAAACTCTGATGTCTGTTTTGAGACTATAGAGGCTTCCCATATCCTTCTGCAGTCTGTAAATCGAAATCAGCGAATAGAGAGCCTGGCTCGTTGCGGTCGCGTTGTATTCGCCGCCCTGCTTGTGACAGAAGCCGCCCGAGCTTAATCTGTAAGCTAGCATCGCGTCAACGGCGGATTTGCCGTTTTTGACAAATCTGCCGTCGGTAAGCGGATTGATCCCCAGAGCTGTGAGCGCGGTTATTACCTGCGCGCAGCTTTCGGGATTCTCCGCTCCGTAGCTTCTGTAGCCTCCGTTTTCGAGCTGAAGCGATGACAGGCGCGTCAGCGCTCTGTCAACAGCCTGCCTGACCTTTGAATTGCCTGAGTAAAAATGGGCGAGAGCCTGCACGGCCATAGCCGTGACATCGGGGTCAGACGCCTTCTGCTGAATATCCCATCCGCCGTCGTCAAGCTGTGAAGAGAGGATTTCGCCGATAATTCCGCTGTCGGTCATTTTGGCCGAGGGAAAGCCGTTTGCCGACAGATGAAGGCCGTAAATGCAGCTCATAAGCCCGAATGAGCCGACGCAGGTGTCGGCAACATTGCGGGCGTATGAGTCGTCTGTATTCAGAAGTATGAACATCATGGCAAGGCGTTCTTTTGAAACGGGCGTATCGTGAGAATTCTTTTCGCCGCAGTATTCCCTGAGCTTCTGCGCGTAGCGGCTGTAATCAAGCCCGTTTCCCTTATATTGGATAAGAGAAAAAACGAACCAGTCCGATACGGCGCCGGCTCCCGCGGCGTACTTTCCGTCAAGGAGCGCCTGCAGGGATTCAGCGCCTGCGAGAGAGATTTCGCTCTGTATCGTTTCGTCTGTCAGAGCCTGAATATCGCCCG
Organism: Oscillospiraceae bacterium; assembly: GCA_902784155.1. Taxonomy (GTDB): domain Bacteria; phylum Bacillota; class Clostridia; order Oscillospirales; family Acutalibacteraceae; genus CAG-177. The sequence goes on along the minus strand of CACZTQ010000109.1, from coordinate 8,839 downwards.
CTGAAACCGCGCCGGCCCGGAGCGTAAACGCCCCGGGCAGAATCATCGATATTGCTGTTATCAGCGCCGCGAGGGCGCAGAACACTTTGCCTTTTTTAAGCATATTTTATGATTTGAATAATCCGCTGAAAAATTCCGAAATCCCGTCAAATATATTGCTTATCATCTTTACGAGGTCGAATTCCACATTGATAACGCATACGGGAGGAGCGATGATTTTTCCGTCGGGGGCTGTTGCGCTGATGACGTGCTCGCCGGGAAGGAGTATGGTTATATCGGCCTTGCCGTTTTCATCGGTTACCTTGAAGGTCCTGAAGCCGTCAACGGTGATTTCCGCGCCCTCAAGAGGAGCGGTAACAGGCATGAAATTCTCGTCAAACGAGTAGGCGTTAAGAGTCAGCTCTGTTTTTTCAAGAGAAACAGCCTTTACGTTTTTCTTATCAAAGAAAGAATAGGAATCGGTCCAGTTTTCCGTGTCTGTGTATGAGAAGGCATAGACATGGTCGCCGGCGTTTACGGGGTCGGCAAGCGACATTGCGAATCCGTCATTTACATAGTAGCCGAAGTTTGTGTAATAATTCTTGTCGGGGTCGCTCTCATCGCCCCAGAGTTTGCCGAGGCTGAGACCGTAAGTGCCGGTATAGCTCGAATATCCCTCTTTAGCTCCGCCTTTATAATATTCCTCGTGAGCGCAGTAGAGAGCGTCGTTGACCGTGATAGCCTTGTCCGCGTCAATATCCTTGACAACAACGGGCTTATCCGCAACGGCAAGTGTGCCCTTATCCGCTATTGTGACATAGACTATTCCTCTGCTGTCCTCAGCGGCAAAAACAAGCGAAGCGCAGCTCAGAAGCATAAGAGCCGCAAGAATGACTGAAAGCGTTTTTTTCATGATTTGGTTCTCCTTTTGAAAAATATTAAAAGCGCCCTTCCGCTGTAACGGAAAGGCGCAACTCAAACAAAACCTTTGACATACTCAGATGTAAAAAGTCAGGGCCGGCTGTGTTTTCCATTCCCGAAAACGATTGTGTGCCTGTGTCCGGCGGGCATTCCGGCTTTGACGGCAATGGATGTTGTGACGGATTTTCACCGCTCTTTCCCCGGTCCGGGCACGATATTCATTTTAAGGAATTCTATCACATTAAACGGGATATGTCAATCAATTAAAGAGAAGCCGGGAACGCGCCGTTACTCCTCATCTTTTTTATATTCTCTTATTCTGTTAAAATCCTGTTCTTGTATATTGAAATCGCATAATCTCTTTAAAATCAAAGAAACTGCCCGGTTTATATTTCCCGATACTGTATATTATTCTGTACTCCGTTCTGTGTTTTATTCTTGTCAAATGTATGATATAATACGCCCATTGTTTGACATTTTATATAATAAGGAGAGAAAAATAATGTTCAATGCGCAAACAATTGCCTTTGTGATGTATTTTGTTCTTATAGTCACGATAGGCATAATCTTCTTCCTCAAGACAAGAAACGGCAATGAGAAGGATTACTTCCTCGGCGGCCGTTCGATGGGCCCCTGGGTCACCGCGCTGAGCGCGCAGGCCTCCGATATGAGCGGCTGGCTGCTTATGGGCTTCCCCGGCAGCATCCTCGCCTTCGGTATGGGCAAGGTGTGGATAGGCATCGGCCTTGCTGTGGGCACCGCCCTCAACTGGATTCTCGTCGCCAAAAGGCTGCGTAAATTCTCGTCGGCGGCAAACGACTCCATCACTCTTCCGCAGTATCTCAAAAACAGATTCGTCAACGAAGGCAAGGCTCTTCAGATTATCTGCGCGATTATCTTCCTCGTCTGCTTCACGGTTTATGTCGCGTCGAGCTTTTCCGCGGGCGCCAAGGTTTTCCATAAGGTTCTTCCTTCACTTGCGGAGGATAAGGCTCTTATCATCTTCGCGGTTATCCTTATTTCCTACACCTTCCTCGGCGGATTCAAGGCTGTCTGCTGGACCGACTTTTTCCAGGGCCTTATGATGCTCATTGCTCTGCTCGCAGTGCCCATCATCATAGTCAACAATGATTCTTTCAGCGTCGAAAAAATCACCGCCGGCTACCTTATGCAGGACGGCACAACCAGCGTATTCAACGCCAATCCCTTCTCCGCAAGCTGGCAGGATATAGTATCCGGCTTCGGCTGGGGACTCGGCTATTTCGGAATGCCCCACATCCTTGTAAGATTCATGTCCGCAAAGAATGCTAAGACAATCAAGAAATCCGCGACAATCGGTATTATCTGGGTTGTTCTCTCGCTCGGCGCTGCTATCACCATCGCCATCCTGGGCAGAGCCCTCTATGCAGAGGAGCTTCTTGCAAACGGTATGCAGGAGAGAATATTCATCTACTGCACAGAGCTCTTCCCGCCCTTCATCGCAGGCCTTCTGCTTTCGGCAATCATAGCCGCCGCGATGAGCACGGCCGACTCCCAGCTTCTTGTTGCCTCATCATCGTTTACGAGCGATATTTATAAGCCTGTTATCAGAAAGAACGCGAGCGACAAAGAGGCCCTCTGGGTAGGCAGAATCGTTGTTCTCATAATCGCGGTTGTCGCTTACTTTATCGCGAGCAGCAAATCCGAAGCCGCAAGCGGCATCATGGACCTTGTTGAAAACGCCTGGGGCGGATTCGGCGCCTCCTTCGGCCCCGTAATCATCCTCTCTCTCTTCTGGAGAAGGCTCACTTACAAGGGCGCTGTCGCAGGCGTTGTCTGCGGAGCTCTCACCGATATCCTCTGGCTCATATTCCTCAGCGGCAAGACAGGTGTCTATGAGATAGTTCCCGGCTTCATAGTCGGATTCATCGCCGCCGTTGTTGTCACTCTTATCGACAAAGATCCTCCCAAAGAAGTTCTCGACCTCTATGACAGAGCTTCAAGCGCCGAATATGACGGCTGATTAAAAATCGATACTCACGCAAAAAGGCTGCCGCTCAACTGCGGCAGCCTTTGATATTTATGAGATATAATTTCAGAATCAGGATGAATGCTGTTTCAGATAATTCTCAAATCCCGCCCTGACCGCTGAGTTGTCGTCACAGACAATAAGAGCGGCGCAGTTTCCTCTTGAAACGGTTACGGCTCTTTCAAGCTTCGGCAGCTGGTCGGCTCCGTAGTTTCTGTAAAGTGATTTGCGGTATTCAAGATGGTCTTTCAGGGAATTCAGAGCTTCGGCGGGGTCCTCCCCGTCCTTGACGGTGATTACCGCAATCTCGTCGGCGCTCTTTGCACCGTCCGAGGCGTAATACATAAAGAACGATTCGATTTTTGAGTAATCCATATCGGAAAGGTATCCGAAGCTCTTTTCGGCATCTCCGTCGGAGGAGCTCACATAGGTCATATCGCCGAATTCAACGCCCTGTATCATGGCGTTTCTGAGATCATACATACTTATCTGCGGGCTCTCTCCCGCGCTTGCGCAGGATGAGAAGACAAGCGCGGCGGTCAGTATGCACAGAGCGGTCTTGATAATGTTTTTCATATTATCGGCCTTAAACCTCCTCTCCGTCATAAACAGAGGTGTCTGTCTCGTAATCGTCCCCGTCGCCGTCAAGGGAGATGTCGGGGAAATATTCGTATATAGCTTCGTTCGCCTTTTCCTTCTGCTCATCCGGTAACTCCGCTTCGGAATTATCGCTGCTGAAGAATACGCAGAGAATGTAATTCCCGTCGCTGTCTTTTGTCCACACAGATTCATAGTAGTCGGAGCTGTCATCGGTCCAGGAGATTCCGCTTACAATGCCGTCAGTGATATAGCGGGCAACATTTTCGTCATCTTCCTTCATGTTTTTGAATTTTCCGCTGAATGACTTGTCTTCGCTGTCGATATGCTCTTTAAACCATTTGGGTATATCATAGACCGAGGCAACGCTTTCGGCATTCTTTATAAGAGGATTGTATTCCGTGCCCGTCGCCGCGGGGAAAAACTCATTATCCCAATCGTGGCTCTGCGAGCACAGGGTATCGTCCATATTGAATGATTTAAGATTACCCGAGCCGGAATCCATGTAGCAGTCAACGTGATACCAGTCGCCGCCGATGTTAACAAGGTCCCAGGTGTGCGTGAGGTCCGTGCTGTGGACAACCTTGCAGTCAATGCCCATCATCTGCATAAAGAGCCTGAATGTTGTGGCGTATCCGACACAGACGGCGTTGCGGTTTTTAAGCACTCCGTAAGGGTTGTCCGAGTCGGCGTGAGAAGTCGGAATAACGGTGAGCAGACCGGTGTCGTTATTCATATTAACCGTAAGATATTTATAAATCGCCAGCTCTTTGTCGTAGTCGGTCATATCGCTTTTGATTTCGGATTTTATGACCTTTTCTGCCATTTCGAGAGTTTCCTTCTGCCTGTCGTCAAGCCGGGAGGTGTCGCCGCTTATATAAGCTTCCGATACGGGCAGAGTCGATTCGACCGTGAATTCCTCCGCAATCGTAATGCCGTCCTCTTTGCTGAGGTTTTCCTCATCCTCTTTGGCTTCCGCCATCTTTCTGAGACCGATGAAATTAAGCGCGCCGAAGACGACAGACGCGATTACAAGCAGAGCCGTCAGAGCGCAGAAAAACCTGAATCCTTTTCCGAGTTTCATAATATCCCCCGTGAATATAAGTTATCGGCCGGTGTTACAGAAACGGATATTCTGCAAACCGACCGATTGAAATTATAATGCTTTTAATCTTAAAGTCAATAGCCCTATGTAATTTTACATCCGGTTAAAAAACAGTTAATGATTATTTGTATTGATACACTCTCACATAATCAACCTTGAACTCGGCGGGCCAGTTTTCCGCCGGGGTTTTGCTTATCTCGCCCGTGCCGTGGCGGTCGGAATTCTGAACCCCGTTTTCACCCGCGAATTCAACGGAGAGCAGCATATACTCGGGATTCTTTGAAACGCCGCCGTCGGGAGTGAGGCGGCCCGTCTCTTTGCCGTTTATGTAGAATATATACTCGTCCTCTGTCCACTCAACGCCGTAGGTGTTGTATTCTTTATAAGGGTCGTTTTCGAGATACTGCTTGCCGATTGAGCCGTTCTTATGGTCCTCGCCGTAGCCGTCGTAGTGTATGCCCGATGAAACATAATCCCCGCCGAAAGCGTAGTCCTTATACCAGAAGGATTCAAAGACATCAACCTCCGTGCCGTCCGCGCCGGAGCCGTCAACATTATAGACCCCGTCGTCATTCATCAGCCAGAAGGCGCTCCAGAGGCCCGTTGCGGCGGGAAGGATGCACCTGACCTCAAAATAGCCGTATGTCTGCTCGAATTTGTTGCGCGTGACAACCTTGCCGGTGTACCAGCCGGGCTTGTAGGGCTTGACCCAGTCATACTCCGGGTAGCGGTAGGGGAGAGCCTCGTCCTTGTATTCCGCCGAAATGATGAGGTTTCCGTCCTCAACCCTCACCATATCCTCGTGCCAGTAACCGCCCTTGCGCTCGGTTATCCACCAGGAAAAATCCCATTTATCCCTGTCGAGAGAATCGCCTTCGAATTCGTCGCTCCAGACGAGATTGAATATACTCATATCAATTTCTTTCCCTTTGGTGTAGGGCGTCCCCGAAATCTGACCCGCGAGTTGGCCGAAGGCCGCGCTGACTGCGAGAAAGGCGGAGATTATCATCTTGAAAAGCGGTCTGAACATTCCGATGCCTCCCTTTCATATTATATTTCAATCTTATCATATTTTATCCGGCGATTCAAGTCCGGTTACTTGACTGCGGCGCACCGGGTGATATAATATAAATGTAATAATACCGGAGGTGAATACCTTGTTGAAAGCTTCGTTTTGTATATTGCAGGCTCTGCTGATGATTGTCTCGTCATTCTCGGTTTATGATTCAAAATTCAAAAGACTGGTTGACAGGGCGGCTCTCGCGCTGACATCTGAGACGGATTTTTCGTTTCCGTCCCTGAGCGCGGATGAAGCCCGCGTGACGGATAAAGAGAAAGAGAAAGCACGCGAGTTTTTCAATAACGGAATCACAGGCTCCTCTCCCGCTTTTGATTTCACCTACGGCGGCAAGAAATTCTCTGATAATTTATCCGAGTGGGAAATAAAAACCGCCCCCTCCGGCGCGGAGAAATTCCGCTCCGCGCAGGAAACGGATATAATTCTTGAGAATAAATCAAACGGCCTTTCCGTGACCGTGCGCGCGGCCCTCGCGGAGGACTCGGCAACCGCCGCCTGGACAGTGTATATAAAGAATACGGGCAAAGAGAATTCGCCCGTGATAAAGAATTTCTCCGCCGCGGATTTACTGCTCGGCACAGGGTTTTCGGATGTGTATTTCAGCAAGGGCAGCACCCCCGCGTCGGATGACTTTGAGCTTATGAAATCCCCCGTCTGTCCCACGGCGATGAATTTCAACGCAAACGGAGGCAGGAGCGAGTCCGCCCTTCCATATTTCAATATTTCGGGCAAAAAATCCGGCGCCGTCGTATCCGTCGGATGGACGGGGCAGTGGTTCGCATCCCTGCGTCAGACGCTCAGGGGAGTCTCCTTCAGGGCGAAACAGGAATTCTTCAACGCCTATCTCGAGCCGGGCGAAGAAATTCGCTCTCCGCTCGTGACGGTGACGTTTTATGACGGCGGCAATCCCGTGAAGGGCTTCAATATGTTCAGACAGTTTGAGAAAGACTGCGTTTATCCCGAGAGCATCAGACCGCTTAACGGCTATGTCATTGCCAACGAATTCTCAAAGAAAACCTGCGACGAGTTTATTGAAGAGGTCAATTCCATCGATGAAAAAATCCTTGAAGGCACCGATTATTTCTGGATGGATGCCGGCTGGTATGAATATAACGAGGGCTGGTACGACGGAGTCGGAAACTGGATTCCAGACAGGAAGCGCTTCCCGGACGGGATGAAACCGCTCGCCGACGCAATGGCGGCGAAGGGCAAGAAATTCCTGCTCTGGTATGAGCCCGAAAGAGTGCGCGAGGGCACATTCCTTTATAACGAAGGGATAAAGCACGAAGGCTGGATTATAGCTTCGGGCGACAATTATCTCTGGAATCTCGGCGTTGACGAAGCATGCGAATTCTTTACGGATTATATCGCCTCCTCGCTCGTTTCAAACGGAGTGACGATGTACAGGCAGGATTTCAACTTCTGCCCGCTCAGCTACTGGGAAAAGGCGGATAAAGAACTTAACGGCGGCAGGCGCGGAATCGCGGAGAATCACTATGTGACCAATCTTTACCGCTACCTCGACGGCCTGCTCGAAGCGGTTGACGGTCTGATTATCGATAACTGCGCGAGCGGCGGCAAGAGGCTTGATACCGAAATGTCGCGCAGAAGCATTCCGCTCTGGCGCAGCGACTACAACTGCGGGGACGAAAACGGCAATCTGAAGCCCGACCTGCTTGAAGCGACGCAGTCGATGACCTACGGCCTCTCATTCTGGCTGCCCTATACGGGTACCAACAGACATTTCCATTCCGAATACGCCTCGAGAACGGTTATTCTCACGAATCAGTCCGTCTATGAGCCGCCCGTCGGCGAATACACGGCTTATAATTATATCTCGGAATATATGACGGAGAATTATTATCCGCTTAAATACGGCGGCACCGATTTAAAGAAAACCCTCGCGATGCAGTTCGGCAGCGAATCGGAGGGCGCGGCGATTATATATAAGCGCGAAAAAGTCAGCGATGACGAATTCCGCCTTGTGCTCAGCGGTCTCATCCCCGATGCCGAATACAGCTATTATGACATTGACAATCCCGCCGCGGGCGGGACGGCGAAGGGCTCGGCTCTTATGTCGGACGGCGTAACAATAAGAATCTCCGATACCCCCAAAGCGGCAATAGTCAACTATACCCTTAAAAGCAACTGAATTAAACAGCAGCCGCCGCCATGAAATGGCGGCGGATTTTCATTTATCGGCTTATTTGATTTTTCCCGTTTTTTCCATAATCTTGTAGCCGAGAGAGACAACGTGCTTATAGCCGAAGTCGATTATTTTATCGGGGATGGGGTTGATGGCCTTGAGATACCAGGTATTCTTGCATCTGTAATTCGTCTTGGGGCTCTTGTCGTAAATAGCGTGCATTACCGTATCGACAAGATACTTCTTATCGTTGGGGTGCGCGAGGGCTACCTGCATAAGCGGGCTGAGTACGGTGAGCACCTCTTTATAATGAGTCGTTGTTTCAAGGAGCTTGAGATAGCCCGCGTTTGCCTGACCGTGCATTCCCGTTTTGAATGAGCCCGGCTGGATTTTTATAACGGGTATATCGATGAAGTTCAGCTCGCGGCGAAGGCCCATTGTATAGGCCTCGACGGCGTATTTCGTTATCGCGTAATGCGTGTTGAAGGGCTGGGGCTTTTCCCATCCGCATTCGGAGGAGAAGTTGATGATTCTTCCCTTCGCGGCGTTTATGAAATCAAAGAGATACTTGTTGACTCTTATCATTCCGAGAACGTTGATGTCAATCATCTTGCCGATTGCCTTCAGGGGATTCCCCTCAACGAGCGAGCCCATCGTGTGGATTCCCGCGGCGTTTATGACAACGTCAAGGCGGTCGGTCGTCTCTTTAATCAGCTCCACGGCCTTTTCGCAGCTCTCGTCGCTTGTGATGTCGAGCACTACGGGGATTATACCGTCTCCGCATTTCTCCTTGAGCGCGTTGAGGCCTTCCTCATTCATATCGGCCGCGAAAACAGTCCAGCCGCCGCGCTTCATCATCTCTTCGACACAGGCTCCCGCGAGACCGCCCGCGGCTCCGGTAACAAATGCGTATTTCATAATTATTATCCCTTTCTTATTATTAATCGGCATTTACAAGCCATTCGTGCTCTTTGTCATAAATTCTTGTAGTCTTGAACCAGGGGT
>CACZTQ010000108.1 GCA_902784155.1 Oscillospiraceae bacterium | reverse complement strand
GTGCAGGATGACAGGTCTCAAGCCCAACGCCGTTGTTATGGTAGCTACCGTCCGCGCTCTCAAGATGCACGGCGGTCTCGCAAAGACAGAGCTTGCCGACGAGAATCTCGACGCTCTCGCAAAGGGTATTCCCAACCTGCTCCGCCACGTTTCGAATATCAAGGATGTTTACAAGCTTCCCTGCGTTGTCGCGGTCAACAGATTCCCGACCGACACGGATAAGGAAATTGATTTCATTATCGAGAAATGCAGAGAGCTCGGCGTCAACACCGTTCTCTCAACGGTATGGGCAGACGGAGGCGAAGGCGGAAAAGCCCTCGCGGAAGAGATAGTGAAGCTCTGCGAAGAGGATAACTCCTCCTTCTCATTCTCCTACCCCGATGACCTGAGCATAGCGGATAAGATTCTCGCGGTTGTAAAGAATGTTTACAGAGGCAAGGATATAAATATCACCCCCGCCGCTCTCAAACAGATAAAGACCCTGACCGACCTCGGCTATGACAAGATGCCCGTCTGCATAGCGAAGACACAGTATTCATTCACCGATGACCCGACTCTTCCGGGAGCTCCCGAAGATTTCACGGTCACCATCAAGAATGTCAAGGTCTCGGCCGGCGCCGGCTTTATAGTCGTTCTCACGGGCGATATAATGACGATGCCCGGTCTTCCCAAAGTTCCCGCAGCGGAAAAAATCGATGTTGACGAGGACGGCGTAATTTCGGGCCTGTTCTGATAACTGAATTCAAAGCTCATTTACTCAAGGAGCCTGCAGAATATTCTGCGGGCTCTTGATTTTTTACTGATAAAATCCGTTTTAACGTACCTTTACCGGATTATAATAAAGTCAGGGAATGAGAGAGAGCCGTAAAAAACACGGATTGTAAACAGTTTTTAAACATTCCCCGCAGAACGCAACAAAGATAAATAAATAAAACACTGATGGGAAAGACGTGATGAATCTCTCCCGAATGAAAGGATGGCCGGTTATGAAAATATGGTGCTTAAAGTGCGGAAGTCTCATCACTCAGACTGATGGATGCGAAAGGAACGAGGTGCTCTGCCCCTGCTGCAGCGAAAGAATCGCCTACTCGGTGAGCGACAGCGAGGCGTATATCGCCTGCCTCAACTACGACCTGAGCGTCAACAATGAATTGAGAGTTGTGGGTAACTACAGAAACGCCGTCTGATACGGCGAATAACCCCGGGCCGCGGAGATTTCCGCGGCTCTTTTTTTGCGCTTTCTGTTGACTTTAAGGCGGATTGGATTTAAAATATAAGTACAATAAATCGTACAGGAGGTAATGCGATGGCTAAGTCTTCAAACCAGAAACTGAGGATTGTTTATCTTATGGATTATCTGCGCAGGCAGACCGATGAAAACCATCCGGCGACCGTCAAAAAGATAATCGATTATCTCGCCTCGCTGAATATCAGCTCCGAGAGAAAAACCATCTATGACGATATTGAGCAGCTCGGTCTTTACGGCGAGGATATAGTCCTCAACCGCGGTAAAAACGGCGGATACTACTGCGCTTCTCACGAATTCGACCTGAGTGAAATAAAGCTTCTTGTCGATTCGGTACAGAGCTCGAAATTCATCCCCGAAAAAAAGAGCCTCAAGCTCATCGCGAAGCTTGAGGGGCTGACGAATATCTATGAGGGCAGTCAGCTTCAAAGGCAGGTCTTTGTCACCAACCGCGTAAAATCGATGCGCGAGAGCGTATTCAACAACGTTGACTACATTGCCTCCGCCATGAATAACGACAAAGCGATTTCCTACAAGTACTTCACCTATGACCTTAAAAAGGCTCAGGTTTACAGGAACAACGGGAATCCCTATCTTGTCAGCCCGTTTGCCCTTATATGGGATGATGAGAATTATTACCTGCTCGCCTACGACCACGGCGCAGGCGTTATGAAGCATTTCCGCGTTGACAAGATGGACAGAATCACAATCACCGAAAACGCGCGCGAGGGCAAGGACGAATTCGCCAAAATCGATATGTCGCAGTATAACGTCAAGATATTCGGAATGTTCAGCGGGCGTGAAGAAACTGTCAAGCTGAGATTCAGGGATACTCTTGTAGGCGTTATAATCGACAGATTCGGCAAAAACACGGCGATAGTGCCCGACGGCGATGGATATTTCACCATAAGCGTCAAGGCGCAGATAAGCCCGCAGTTTTATGCCTGGGTTTTCGGATTCGCCAATGAATGCGAAATACTCTCCCCCGAATATGTAAGGGAAGAATATAATAAAAAAATAAAAGAAACAGCCAAACTCTATAAAAAGAAAGGATAACCGGTATGAAAAAAGCACTGAGCATTATAATGAGCGTTATTCTCGCGGCAGTTATTATTTTGCCCGCTTTCGCGGCGGATTCCGCTAAAGCAGGCGGAGAATACAAAAGAGTATTCATCATCGGAATTGACGGCGCGGGCAGATTCATAAAGGACGCGAAAACTCCCGAATTTGACCGCATTTTTAAAGACGGCGCTGTGGATTACACTGCGAGAGCCGAGGTCAAGACCGACAGCGGCCCTAACTGGGGAGCGATTCTCACCGGCGCTTCGATATTCAAGACAGGCCTTCAGAACGGCGTTACGGGCGACGCGGAGCGCACGAGCGAGACGGAATTCCCGACCGTATTCACATACGTCAGAAAAGCCATGCCCGACGCGGAGCTCGCCTCATTTGTAAACTGGAATAATATAAACTACGGTATAATCGAAAACGATATAGGAGTCAACAAGCAGAATGTACCCGATGACGAGAAGCTCACGGACGCTATCTGCGAATATTTCGACGCGGGCAATGCCCCCACTCTGTTTTATGTTCAGCTTGACAGCGTTGATCACGAGGGACACAGTAACGGCAGCAAAGCCGAAAGCTATTTCAGGCAGATAGAAACGGTTGACGGATATCTCGGAAGAATCTTTGACGCCATAGACAGAAACGGCCTTGCCGACGACGCTCTCTTCATAGTCACAGCCGACCACGGCCACACGCTGACAGGCGGACACGGCGGTCTCACGAGAAGAGAATCCGAGGTGACGGTTGCCGTCAGAGGCAAAACCGTTGTCAAGGGCGGCGAAATGGATTCAAACACCAGAAACAGAGACATTGCCGCGATGACACTCTACGCTCTCGGTATCGAAAGGCCCGATACGATGACGGCCCGCATCCCCGCGAATCTCTTTAAAGGAGTCGAGGGAGAAAAGAGAGAATTTATCGCCGACATCGCTGATTCCGTAATCTCCCCTCTCGCGTGGATAATCACGGTTATCACAGGGTTATTCGGGATGTAATCCGATATAAATAATGTAATATAAAACAAACGCCGGAAAAAGGCAGTGATTCATAAACCAGTAATTTAATAACACCAAATGCGAAGCTGTTATACAGGGTTGGAATATCAAACATTATATAGACAAGCTCCCGGCGGATAATTCCGCCGGGAGCCGTTGATTTTAAAAGGTTCTTATAATCGCCGTATTTTGACGATTCAGGGTGTAGTAGAATACAGTTCCGTTAAACTTAACGGCAATAAGGCCTTCCGTCAGCTCCGTAATAGAAATACGCCGTGTTTGCGCCGTAATTCGCGCTCATCAGCCGCCCTCTGCTCCAGGTCATCGAGTGGTCGAGATATGAGGTGGGATTGCCGCGGCGTTGTATGTGATGCTACAATTTCTCCATACTCATTGTAAAGCCCGAGAATATCACCCTGTGTAAATCAAG
>CACZTQ010000107.1 GCA_902784155.1 Oscillospiraceae bacterium | reverse complement strand
TTTACGCCCTCAATCTTTTCAATCGTTACGCGGCTGCCCTGCTCAAGCACCGAGTCATCTGCGCTTCTGGCAGTCCAGATGAGGCCGTCAACCTTGACGGCGCCGGTGCCCTCGAGGTTATCAATCCGCTCGGTCACTATCGCCTGACGCCCGACTATCCTCTCGGCGTTCAGATTCTCGGCCTTGCGGTTTGTAATCTTTCTGACTATCGGTCTGGTAGCCACAAGAGTAATCGCAGAGACAACGACAAAGAGCGCAATCTGAAGCCAGAGCGGAGCTTTGAGCGCGGCGGCAATCAGAGCCACAAGAGCTCCCGCGGCGAACCAGATGGTTACCAGCTGCGCTGTTGCGCCTTCGACAATCAGAAGCAGCACAAGAGCGACCGCCCACATGATAATAAGCGATTTCATTGCTGTCCCTCCTTTTTATTTATAATATCACATTAATAAATCAAAAGCAATGTTTAAATAGCCGATTCTTTCGATTTATCTTGCCGTTATCATACCACGCGGCGCACCGGGATTAAATACATTTGCGTCGGAATTACCGCTTCGTATTTTTCCGGAGCAAAAAAATATCAATATTTATTTCGCGGCGTATGGTAATTGTATTTTTACTGTGATATAATACGCATTGAGTTATTGAAATCCCCGCTCAAAGGAGAGATATTATGGATAAAAAATTATATTTAAGGGGCAAGGCTGAAACATACTGGTATAATTTCACCGAGTCGCTCGCCTACGCTCTCACATATAAGCCGACTCCCGACGGGATTATCTACAAAAAGAGAATCCCTTACGGGAGCGAGAAAGCGCAGTATTACAATACATACTGCAGAAAAGACCTTTTAAACGAAAAGAAGCCGCTGATGATTTATATTCACGGCGGAGGCTGGGTATCGGGAATAACGGATATGAGAAACACCTATATCCAGAATTTCGCGAAGCTCGGTTTTTACACTGCAAACATCTCATACACCGTAGCGCCCGATAAAACATTCCCTCTCGCAATCGGAGAAATCTGCAGCGCGGTTGACAGGATTCTCGACTCGGCGGATGAGAATAACATCGACACCGGCAAAATCCTCGTCGCAGGAGAGAGCGCCGGAGTCTATTATATATTCTATCTCGCAGCTCTCGCCCGTAACAGGGAGCTCGCCGAGAAGGCGGGAATTGAATTCAGACACATTGACGACTTCGCGATTACAGCCATAATTGCGCACTGCGGCTGCATCAATCTCCCGAAGCTGCTTGACCGCGAATGCCCGCAGTCGCGCTTCCCCGATATGAAAATGATGGTCACTTCGCTGCTCGGTATGAATTACAAAGACGCAGTCGAATTCCTCAGAACTCCCGCCGGCTACATTACATATCCCCATATCACGTCGGATTTCCCGCCCGCCTTCTTCACGACGGCCTGCAACGACTATCTCAGGTATGAGGGATATGATATGATGAAGGAATATGACTCGCTGGGGATTCCCTATGACGCTTTTGAGGGAACGGGGCTGCTCGGATTCCACGCGTGGACGATAGTGACAAAGCTTAAAAAAGGCAGAGAGTGCCTTGACAGGACTCTGAAATTCATAATGCCTTATTTTGAGGGTTGATAAAATGACAAAGCTTAAAGAGTTTATCAAAAAGCCGGTTGTCGGCTATACTGCGGCGGCCTGTATCGCGGTGCTGCTTTACGAACTGCTCGAGCACTCCTCATCAATCGGAAACTTCTTTACGGGAATATGGGGATTTCTTTCGCCGGTTATCACGGGTATTATAATCGCGTATCTGTTTGACCCCGTTGCGGATGATTTCTTTGAGAAAAAGGTTCTCAGAAATGTCAGGAAGGATTCGGCGAGACATACTCTCGGAGTTATACTCACGATAATCTGCATTATAATCATTCTCGCTCTGCTGCTTCTCGCTCTGATTCCCTCGGTCGTCAAGAGCGTATCGAAGCTCATCTCAAACTGGAGCGACTACACGCAGAAGCTGAACGCGCTTATTAACAAGCTCGCCGCATTCGCCGCAAGCCACAAAATCAATATCGATGTCAACAAAATCGAGAGCACCATCGACAATTCCATGAACAAAGTGATGGATCTTATCAAGAATAATTCCAAGACAATTCTCGGTAAGGTCGGCGAAATCGGCTCGGGCATCACGACATTCTTTGTCGGAGTGATTTTCGGATTCTGCTTCCTCGCGGCAAAGAGCACACTGCTTGATTTCCTCAATAAAATCCGCTCGGCTCTCTACACAAAAGAAAGGCTCGAAAAGAACAATCAGCTCTGGAGCAGCTGCCATAAAATCTTCATAAGATACGTCGGCTGCACCCTGCTCGACGCTCTGATAGTCGGCATTGCGACGCTGATATTCACGCTTGTAACAAACACCCCCTACGCCGCGCTGATTGCGGTTGTTGTCGCGATAACAAATATCATACCGACCTTCGGACCGATGATAGGAGCCGCAATCGGAATATTCTTCATTATTCTCGAAAGCCCCGTCAAGGCGCTGGTATTCCTTATTTTCATCGTCGTCATACAGGCGGTTGACGGTATGATAATAAAACCGAAGCTATTCAAGGGCTCGCTCGGAATCCCCGCGGTGTGGACCCTGGTGCTGATTATACTCGGAGGCAAGATTGCCGGCATTCTCGGAATTATTCTCGCAATCCCGTTTGCCGCAATGTTTGTCATAATCTACAGAAACACAATAGAGCCGAAGCTTGAAAAACGCGCCGAAAAGATTAACGCCCTTCCGGAAAACGGGTAGGAAGCTCCCGCCGGAGAAAGCGAAGAATAAGATACAGAAAACTCTCCGCAGACACGGAGAGTTTTATTTATATCTGCCGCCGTAAAATGACGCGGCGTAAAATCCGAAAGACAGCAGACAGACAATAACAAAAAGAAGAATTATCAGAGGCGAGCCTGTATTGCCGGAGGCTGTAAGGCTCAGAATGCCAAAGGCGCAGAGAAAGAAAACGGCGGTAAGAATAATCGCGGCGGCGTAAACGCGCTTTATTCTTTCCCGGAGCAGGACTGCGGCGGCAGTCCCGTTAATAATAACAATCAACACGGCCGCAAGCGCATACACCAAAGTCATTTCTTTTCACCCGTGGCTAAAACATTCTCACAATAGCTGTCAAACGAAGAGAGGACCTGACTCCTCCTTCTGACAGAGACGGGAAGGATTTCGCCCGATGCCATCGTTACTCCGTTTTCATCGATTCTGATAATATATTTCATATTCGCGACAAAGCTCTTGTGGATGCAGATAAAGTCATCGCTCAGCTGTGACATTATGTCGCTGAGCTTTCCGACAACCTCCACCGTCTGATTCGCCGTATGCACAGTGAGATGCCTGTTATAGCTCTCGATATAGCAGATTTTATCCCTGTCAACGGTCATCCTCTTGTTTCTCCACTTGAGCAGAATCAAACGATTCATAATAATCAATCCTCCCGTATAAAAAATAAAAAACATCCCCGATAATCCGGAGATGCGCAATCAATACCTGTGCATTAACAAAAAAGGCAGGCGTTCTGAGGCAGACTCCCCGATAAGATTATTCTCAATACAGTTATAATTATACTGCTTTCGCCAATCAAATCTGTTTGTCATCTCTGTCGCCTCCTTTGAAATTTAAGGTACATTATATATATCAGTGTTGCACAATCTTGTCAAGACAATTTTGTTTAAAATGCAAAAGTGTTGAAATGAAACGCAAAAATGTATGACAATATGCACCCGCGAAGAAAATCTCTGCAGGTGTATAAGAATAATAATGTTTTTCGGGCAAAAGAAAAGCTCCCCGAAGGGAGCTCTTGATTCATATTAGACGCCTGTGTTGGTGATTGTAGCTCTCCAGCAGGCCTGTCTTGCTTTGCCGTCCTCATACTTGTAGCACTGGGAGGCATCCGCCATCTTGGGAATCTTGAAATCGGGTCTCTTTGCGCCGTAAACGAGCATCTGACCTACCATGATGTAGGGGGAGAATAAGTAGAGAAGCTTTCTGGGGGAGCAGATGTTCCAGATGCTTGTGGCAAACCAGCAGCAGTTGAAGCCCCAGTTCCAGTAGTCGTGGCGTTTGATAGCGTTGGCAACCGACTGCATCTCGGAAGCGGAAACGTTTGTTGACATGCAGTATGCTCTGCCGTAGGTTTCGGGCTTTATCCAATGTCTTTCAAGGTTGAAATAGATGCCGGGGCCGTCGGTTCCTCTGGCTTTGAAAGCGCCCATTGAGAAATCGCCGTGAGGCTTTATTGAATAATTATCGCAGACCTTGAGAGGCTTGTCGGTAAGGTTGACAATGTAAATCCAGCAATGGGGTACCTTGGGATTTGCGAATGTAACGAAAACCCACATCTTCGCGACGGTGTTTCTGCCACTGAAAAGGGAGAATGATGAAGATGAGGATGTTGTCTTTTCTTCGGGTGCCTTGGTGGTTTCTTCCGGTGCGGCTTCTGTCATATCTTCGGTTGCCTCTGCAACGGCAGCATCCGCTTCGGCGGTTGTTTCGGTCTCAGCCGTTTTATTTCTCCAGCTGAAAAGAGCGGCGTTTGCGCTCATGGGAATTGCCGCTATCATAATGACGGCCATAAGGGCTGCGATGAATCTCTTCATATTTTTCATAAGTTACCTCCGGGCAGCGGAATCTCCGCTGTTGATACGCTGATATCTCATTTAATACCACAAGGTATTTTATCATTAAATATATAATAAATCAATACAAAAATTACAATTTCTTAAAAAAAGTTAAAAAATTTTAATCTTTTCGCGGATTGTTTTCAAGCGGGAATAAAAGAGCGGAAATCACTGCGCGGCGGGCTGCAGTTCATCCTCTTTTTCTTTCTCCTCAAGGCGGGCCTTCGCGCCGTCATAAAGGCTGTAAATCTTATCGAGATTCTCGTAATTCTCTTTTTCTTTCATAAGCTTCACGGCGTCGAGATAGGGCTTCGCCGCCCTGTTGAAGCCGGCGTGTTTTTCCATCTCTCTCGCGGAAGCGGCGCGCGCCTCTTTTCTCTCTTTGGCAAGCGCTTTGATTTCGGCTTTGACTTCTCTGATCTTTGCTTTATTGCCCGACTTTTTAAGGGCGGGGATTTCTTTGTTGAGGCGGCCTATTCTTTCGTCGCACTCATCCTCTTTCTCGAAGAAGCCCTCGAGAACAGCGAAGTCGGGCTCCGCAAACTCCTCCCCGCCTTCATAAAACTTTTTATACGCCTTGCAGGCGGTGACTTTATTGCGCGCGGCGTCTATGAAAGCGCTCCTCATCTCCTTCTCCTGAGGAGTGGATTTCGGCATTGCCCTGGCCTCCCTGAGCTCTCTGAGCACGCCCTCTTTAGTATATGACTTTATCCCGTCAAGGCCTGCTTCCACGGATTCGCGGCCCGCTTTTATTTTGCTGATATAGAGAGGGCTGCCGAATTTGCGCACCTCGTCAATGACGAATCTGCTGATTTCAATCTCTTCATTGAGCTCTTTGGCCTGCCTGTAAGCCTTCTTTGCCTCTTTCCTTGCCGCTTTATCCCTGACGCTGCGGTAGGATTTCTTTGAAACGGCGGTTTTTTCGGCGTTTTCAAGGGCGAAGGCGTTTCTGAGAATATCGCAGGTTTCAACGAGGTCCTCATCCCTGAGCACTCCGTTACCGTAATCCTCAAACATCGCTCTAATTTTAAGAGTTCTTACAACGGATTTCTGCTTCGTTTCGTTGAAGTCATACCAGAAATAGGGAATGACATTAAGCAGGGCGCCGAGCGCCGAAAACAGGATAAGAACGTGTAAAAGGTTTAAAAGAATATCCGGGTCGTAGAGCGCGGAATTCGCGTTGATATAGTTATTCTGACCGTTCGCGAGCTGCTCGGAGAGGATAGTTCCGACGGTTTTGTCGCCTATAACGCGGCTGAGAATCGCTGGGTCGGACGTAACCTTCTGAGCTATCGCTTTTGTAAGGCCGCCCTTCTCATAGATTTTGGGAAGGATTGACGATGTGGCGAGGGTGATAACGGTACCGATTGTGGCGACGGCCGAAAACATACCGTCGATTCTCTCGCCCGTGACATACTGCTGATAATCCCTTATATCCGCCTGGATTGACGGGTTGAGGATGAGGGCGAAGGAGCCCATAAAGGCGTTCATATAAAGACAGCCGAGCACCAGCCATATAGTCGCGCCCGTCAGCTCTCTTGTGGCAGGGAGCATGAGCAGGATGAACATAATATTGAAAAGATTCGTGACGACAAGAACGGCCTTCTTGCCCCATTTCCTGATAAGGAACGGCGCGAGAATCATTCCCCAGAGCGAGGCGTTGCCGTAGATGGTGACAATGATACCGTACTGGTTTCCGTTGCAGGAGCCGCCGTAGTTATAGAGCCAGTATAGTATATTGACATAGGCGGTCTCGAGGAAGCCTATCCAGCCGGCGAGCGAGATAATCCAGAAATATTTATTCTTGGCGACAGCACGCACGGCATCGGTGAATTTGACCTGAATGACGTGAGTCCTCGCCTGAACTATTTTTTCCTCCGTGTGCTTATAAACAACCATACAAAGCACAAGGCCGAATACGCAGAGAACGGGATACAGCAGACGGTAAACCCTTATATCCGTTGAGTTTGTGTGAAAGATATTCTGCGCGATAATCGGGGTGAAAAGATTGACGAGAGTCGGCGCGAGAGAATAGACGATGCTCTTGATTGACGAGACATCCGCCCTCTCCTGCGAATCGGGAGAGAGAACGTGAATGAGATTCTCATAAGCGTCATAAAAGAAATAATAGAAGAAATGAAGCAGAAGATTCAGAACAAGAATGATGGCGCATTTGATGACATAGGCCTTGGATTCGCCGAAAAGCATCTGAGAGCCGAAGGCCTCTTCAAGCTTGTTATACGGAAACCAGACCATAGTCACGCAGATAAGGGAGGTCGGCAGGGCCATCGAGAAGATATAGGGCCTGTATTTGCCCGCCTTATTCCTTGTGTTGTCAATGATATTCGCCCTGATTCCGGTCATCGGGATATTGGCGAGGACCGCTATGACATACATTACATACATATCCATAGGGTCGATGCCCAGAGTGCTCTGAAGCAGGGTGTTTCCGACGCCGAGAAGGCAGGCGGTGCCGAGCGTGATTATACAGTAGGCGCCGATGCCGCCGAAGCTGTATGCCCCGATTTCCTTGAAAGGCATATACCTTCCTTTAAGGGGTTTATTCCAGTAAACGACAATATCGCTGAGTTTCTGTTTAAGGGTGCTTATTGAGAGCAATTCATTCACTCCGTTCCCGATTATTCTTAACTTTTAAATTATAGTTTAAATTGAAGCGAAAATCAATTCTTTTATGCAAAATATATAAATTTTACATCAAAAAAAGAAAGAATTAGTAAAAAATTAAAATAATATTGACAGGATATATAAAAAAGAGGATAATAAAAAAGTAAATCAAAATCTTTTCTTACGGGAGAAAATTATGCTTAACAGAGAAAACACTTCATTGGGCGAATACCTCATCCGTGAGGGCAAAACCACAAAAGAAAAATATGACGCGGCGGTTGCCGAGAGCGAAAAAAACGGCACCTCTCTGCCGGTGGCGCTTGTTGAATCAAAGGCCTGCAGCGCTCTGGATGTCGCTCAGGCGATGAGCAAGATAATAGGCATCCCGTTTATCGAGCTGCGCGGTATGTCTCTGCCCCCCGAGATAGTCAAGCTCGTGCCCGGCAAGGTCCTCAGGCAGCACAGCGTGTGCCCCATCGAATACGCGGATGAATTCAACTCCACCCTTATCGTCGCGATGGCGAATCCTCTCGATATGGCGGCGCAGGATGATATAGCGCTCATTACAGGATGTATGATTGAGCCGAAGGTTGCGACCTCGGGCGACATCAACCTCCTGCTCGATAAATATTACGGCACTCAGGAAGCGCAGGAAGCCGTCGATAAATTCACGCGTGAGCGCGAGAGCAAAATCGCGGCTATGGAGGCCGCAAAAGAGAAGGACGATTCCGAGCTTGAAAACTCCCCCGTCGTCCGCCTTGTCAGATCGATTTTCGAGCAGTCGGTCCGTAAGAGAGCTTCGGATATTCATATCGACGCTCACGAAACCCAGGTTGTAGTCCGTTTCCGTATCGACGGCTCGCTTGTCAAGGTTATGTCATACGATATATCGATGCTCCCCGTTATGGTCACCAGACTTAAAATCATGGGCGGTATGGATATTTCCGAAAAGCGTAAACCTCAGGATGGCCGTATCACCATCGAAGTTGACCACACGGAATACGACGTCCGTGTATCCATACTTCCCACCTCATACGGCGAGAAGGTCGTTATGAGACTTGCGAATACCGTTGCGCTTACAAGAACCAAGGCGCAGCTCGGTATGAGAGACCACGAGCTTACGAGATTCGACCACATCCTCTCAAACCCGAACGGTATTATTCTTGTTACGGGACCCACCGGTTCCGGTAAATCGACAACGCTTTATACCGCGCTCTCGGCGCTCAACGACGAATCGGTCAACATCATCACCGTTGAAGACCCCGTCGAAGCGAATATCAGCGGTATCAACCAGGTTCAGGTTAACAACAAAGCGGGTCTTACCTTCGCCTCGGCCCTTCGTTCCATACTCCGTCAGGACCCCGATATAATCATGATCGGTGAGATCCGTGACTACGAAACAGCTTCGATAGCCGTTCAGGCGTCTATCACGGGCCACTTGGTTGTCAGCACGCTCCATACGAACTCATCCGCAGCGACCATCACCCGTCTTCTCGATATGGGCGTTGAGTCATTCCTTATCGCGGACTCCGTCGTCGGAGTTCTCGCCCAGAGACTTATCCGTAAGCTCTGCCCGCACTGCAAGAAGCCCAGGGAAGCCACCAAGGATGAAAAAGAGCTTCTCAAGTATCCGGTTGACCAGCCGCTCACCATTTATGAGCCCGGCGGATGCCCGATGTGCAACGAAACGGGATTCTTCGGACGAACCGGTGTTTATGAGATAATGGAAATGAGCCCGAACCTCAAACACCTCATCACAATCAAATCCAACACCGAGACGCTCAAGGCCGCCGCTCTCGAAGAAGGAATGCACACCCTTCGTATGTCGGCAGCGCAGTATGTTATCGAGGGAACGACGACAATCAGAGAGCTGCTCAAGGTTTCAATGGAAGAATAAAAAATCAGCCGCAGGCGGAATTCACCGTCTGCGGTTTCTGTCATTATTAAGAGCCGCGCGAGAGCGCGGCTCCTTTATTATTTATCGGGAATCAAAGAGGAATGACGGTGAAGGAATACTCGAGACCGTCCGCGGCGCTGATAACAAACTTATCAAGCACATCGGGTCCGCAGGAAGCGGTGCCCGCCGCTCTGAGGAATCCGTCGATATTAACGGCTACGGTATTCTCATCGTGAAGGTCCTCGATATGGCGCGCCTGCTCGAGCAGATCCTGAGTGAATCTTCTCGCGTTGAATGAGAAATAATTCTTTCTGAACGCGAACTCGAGGCCGGCGCCCTCGGAATTGACGAGCTTCGCGAATCTCACGCAGCATCTGTTGCCGCTCTCCTGAGGTCTGACATAGGGCTCATACATCGCGTCAACATCGGTCTCATAGATTCCGAGAATCGACTGCGCGTAGAAATCGGAGAGGTTTTCATCCGGTCCCATTCCGTAATATTCGACATTCGAGAATCCGGAAGGCATCTCGAGGGTGAGGCCGAAGCGCGGGATATCTTTATAAGCTTCTTCAAACGCGAGCGGGGTGAACGAGGCCTTGACATCTATGGTGCCGTTCGCTCTGACGCTGTAGGCGATTCCCACCTTGCCGAAGGCGTCTTTGTCTTTGCCCTTGAGGGTATATCTGACCTTTATATCTGCGAAATCGCCCTTATCCTTAATCTTAAAGGAATCGAGGATGCAGTCGTAATCCGAATAGCCGGCGGAGCGCCAGTCATCCCAGCGGCGTACATCGTTATCGGTGACGGCTCTGTAGAAATTCGGCATAAAGCCGGAGCACTTCGCGGGATCCTGATTCACAAGCTCTGTCTTATTCTTGACTATGCTCGAAATAAAGCCGGTCTCTTTGTCAAACGTGACTTTGAGCGAGCCCGCCTTAACGGAGCAGGTCTTTGCCTTGTCGGAAACTGTAAGCTTATATTCTTTTTCGGGCAGGGCGACGGTAAACTTTTCTCTGAGAGCTATCTGCTCGAAAGCTATCTCGTTATCGCCGTCATAATAATAGACGTTGATATGAATGTCGCAGTTTTCTTTCGGGAGCTTTATATCAAGCGGATAGGCCTTTGATTCCTCGGGCTCTATATCGGGGATTATCTCATCGGAGGCGATAAGGATGTTGCCGTTTTTCACGCACTCCCAGACAGCCGTGATATAAGAGGAATTGCGGAATCTGTTGGTATTCGTGAGGATAAGGTTCTTATCTTTATACTCAGCCCTGACAGGTCTGTAAACGTTTTTCATTTCCTTCGCTCCGGTGTGAAGGCGTCTGTCGGGATACATAAGACCGTCAACGCAGAAGCAGCCGTCGTGTCTCCACTCGCCGTGGTCGCCGCCGTAGGTGAATTTATACTTTCCTCTCGGGTGGCAGACGGAATGGTCGGCCCACTCCCAGATACAGCCGCCCATAAGATTCTTATAGGCATAGAGTATCTGCCAGTATTCCTCGAGGCCGCCGGGGCCCTCGCCCATCGCGTGGGCGTATTCGCACAGATAGAAGGGCTTGGGAGTATATTTCTTTCCTCTGGTGTGCTTGCCGCACTTTTCGACGTCGGCGTGGGATGTGTACATCTCGGAAACGACATCGTAGGAGTGGCGCTTTGTTCTTATAACGCCCTCATAGTGGACGGGGATTTCGGGATTCTCTTTGTGAAGGAAATCATAGCAGACATCCTGGCAGGCATAGCCGCCCGCCTCGTTGCCGAGCGACCACATAATGATACCCGCTCTGCTTCTGTCTCTGAGATACATTCTTTTGACTCTGTCGAGATACCTCGGCGCCCACTCGGGGTTGTGGCTGATAAGGTCAATGTTGCCGTGAGGCTCGCAGCCGCAGCCGTGAGTCTCGATATCCGCCTCGTCAATAATGTAGAGGCCGTAAATATCGCAGAGGATGAGGAATCTCGGGTCGGGAGGATAGTGAGAGGTTCTCACGCCGTTGACATTGAGGGACTTCATAAGCTTGATGTCTTTTTCCATATCGGCGAAGGCGAGAACATAGCCGTTTTTGAAATGGGTATCGTGATGGTTGACGCCCTTGACTTTGATGGCCTTGCCGTTGACGGTGAAGACATCCTTCCTGATTTTTACGGTCTTGAAGCCGACGAAGTTTCTGACCGTCATAAGCTCCTTACCCTTGAGATAAAGAGTGAAATAAGCTGTGTAGAGCTTGGGTATCTCGGCATTCCACGCCTGAACACCCAGCTTCTCGAGCTTTATGCAGCCCTGGGCATCGGCGCTTTCGCCCTGAGCGATAAGCGTTCTGCCGTCATAGAGCTCCGCCTTGACCTCGATGCCGGCGGTCCTGCCGAGAATCTCATAGTTTATATTGAGCTCCCAGTCTTTTTTGTTCTCTTTGGGTTTGTAATAAATATCGTTAATGTAGGCGCCGGGCATTTCATAGAGAAGCACATCTCTGAAAATGCCGTTTTCCCTGAACATATCCTGACACTCAAGGAAGGTGCCGTTACACCATTTATGAACGACGGCGAGCAGCTCGTTTCTGCCCTCAACGAGATATTTTGTGATATTGAATTCGGCGGTGTTGTGAGAGCCCTCGCTGTAGCCGACAAACTTTCCGTTTATATAGAGGTCGATACAGGGGTCAACACCGAGGAAGGCGAGAAGATAAGTCTTCTTTTTATCGGCGATATCAAAGAACTTCCTGTAAACCGCCGCGGGCTGCTCATCGGGAACATAGGGAGGGGCATCGTCAAAAGCGTACGCGCAGTTGATATAGGCGGGCGAATCATAGCCGCTTCTCTGCCAGGTGCAGGGTACGGTGATTTCGTCAAAGCTGATTTCGTCGGTGTCAAGCTTCGCGGGGATATCCTTGCGGCTCGCGTAATACCTGAAATCCCATTTGCCCGAAAGCACCCTGACTATGTCGGAGTTATACTGCTCCTTCCTGAAGGGGGTCTTTGCGAGCGTCTCTTTTGAGGAGTAAGGGACCGTGTAAGCTCTGCCGGGGAGTTTGTTGATTTCATAGACTGAGAAATCGTTGAAATTTTTGCGCTTAATGGTGTACTTCATCTCGTGCTTCTCTCCTTAAGCTTTTTAATCATTATTTTAGCCGCCTTGTAGATATCGCCGCAGCCCAGCGTGATGATAAGGTCGCCGGGTTTCGCGATGCCGACGGTATATTCCGCAACTTCTTCAAAGGTGTTGAACCAGACGGAGCCGGGTATTTTCTCCGCAAGCTGAGAGGTGTAGATATTATAGGTGTTGATTTCTCTTGAGCCCATAATCTCGGTCATTATACATTTATCGGGAATCGAGAGCACCCTGACAAAATCGTCAAAGAGCATCGCGGTCCTCGAATAGGTGAACGGCTGGAATACCGCATAGACATTCTTAAAGCCCATCTGCATAGCGGTTTTGAGAGTCACCTCAAGCTCCAGCGGATGGTGGGCGTAGTCATCGACAATGGTGATGCCGTCAATCTCGGCAAGCTTTTCGAATCTGCGCCCCGCGCCGTGGAAATCGGAGATGCCGCGCACAATGCTCTCAAACGGTACTCCCGAATAAAGGGAGCAGGCTATGACGGCGAGCGCGTTATATACATTGTGTCTGCCGGGCACCGAAAGAGTAACTCTGCCGAGCGTCACGCCGTCCCTTACGCAGTCAAACGAAAAATACTCGCTGTCATCCGTTATATTGACGGCTCTGAGGTCGTTGCCCTCACCTTCGCCGAAGGAAATGAGAGGTTTTTGACAGATACCGTGCGCTCTCGCGACAACCTCGCGTGTATTCTCGTCATCGCCGTTATATACTATGCATTTCGTCGCCATCGAGGCGAATTTCACAAAAGAGTTTTTGAGGTTTTCGAAAGTCTTGAAATAATCGAGGTGGTCCTCATCGACATTGAGTATCACGGCGATATCGGGAGTGAGGTCGAGGAAGGTATCGACAAACTCACAGGATTCGCAGACCATGTGCTCCGTGTGACCGACAATGCCGTTAGTGCCCGTCAGGGGCAGACGGCCTCCGATAACGGCGGTGGGGTCGAGCCCCGCCTCGATGAATACCTGTGTGAGCATTGAACAGGTTGTGGTCTTGCCGTGAGTTCCGCTCACGCACATGGCGTTGGGGTAAATCCTCGTGATGGCTCCGAGCAGCTTGCTCCTCTCAAAGGTGGGGATTCCGCTCGCCTTCGCGGCGACAAGCTCGGGGTTATCGGGGAGCAGAGCGGCGGTGTAAACTATCATCTCGGCTCCTTCGATATTCTCAGCCCTCTGACCGAGATGCACGGGAATACCGAGGTTTCTCATCCTCGCGAGAGTATCCGTCTCGTTATTGTCGGAGCCGCTGAGCTCATAGCCCTCTTTATAAAGAATATCGGCAAGCGGGCTCATACCCGAGCCGCCTATGCCTATGAAATGCACCCTTTTGATTTTTTTGAGCAGTTCATCTATTTCAAACATTTTACTTTTCTCCGTAAAAAATCGACATATTTTCAGTTTATTATACTATATGTTAAAGAAAAAATAAAGTGAAATTTGAAAATATTTCGCCGTTTGCGGGTTTTATTCCCGGCGGAATACCGGAGCGGAGCCGGCTATACATAATTTTATGCAAACAATGTATTTTTATGCAAATTATATTGAATAAAATAAATAATAATGATATAATATAGTGATTTTATTTCAGGAGGCCTCCTATGGATACGAGCGCAGAAAGAGAGCAGGCATTCATACTGACATTCGAAAAAGCATTCAATCCCGAAATGGACGCTGATACAATCTATGAATACGCCGTTTCAAACGAAGTAATCAAAGAATCAAATTTCACCCGCGCCCTCTTTGAAGAGGTTTGCAACAAAATGCCCGCGATAGACGGATTCATCGAAGAGCATTCAAAATCGAGAGCTCTCGGCAGAATCAGCAAGGTTTCCCTGTCGGTGCTCAGACTCGCGGTCTGCGAAATCAGATACTTTGAAAACACACCGGTCGGCGTTTCGATAAACGAGGCCGTCGAGCTGACAAAGAAATACGGCTCGGAGGATGAATACGCGTTTGTCAACGGCATTCTCGGCG
>CACZTQ010000106.1 GCA_902784155.1 Oscillospiraceae bacterium | reverse complement strand
GTCGCCGATTTTTTCGAATTCTATCTCGGTGCCGTCCATAAAGGATATTCTCGCGGGCTTCGTGAAGAATCCGCCGATACCCATTTCGCCGTTTCTCGGCGCCCAGATTTTATTCCACATATATACGGTGTTTCCCTTGCAGGTTGAGCGCGAAACGCCGTTACACTGATAGGTGTTGCCGGGCAGTTTTTTAAGGCTGCCGTAAACGGCTTCACCGTTGACCTCGAGCCATTCGCCGATTTTGCTCATCGGCTCTATAACCTCGGACGGGACGCTGCCGTCGGGCATCGGGCCTACGTTGAGAAGGAGATTTCCGCCGTTTTCACAGCAGGTCTGAAGCATCTTTGCTATCTGCTGAGCCGAGTAGCTGTAAGGCACGGTCTGCTCGCTGTCTATATATCCCCAGCTGATTCCGTTGAAGGTCATACAGGCTTCCCAGTCTCTGTCCTCAGCGTCGATTCTCTCCTCGGGAGTGCCGAAATCCTCGGGAAGACGGCTTCTGTTGTTGATGATTATATGAGGCTGTATTGAGCGAAGGTACTGGTTTCTCGCGAGGGAATCCCAGCCCTCCCAGCTCTCCATGGGCGAGGGGACATCGTACCACAGGATATCGATGTCGCCGTACTGAGTGAGGAGCTCCTCGTTGAGAGCCTTGATATAGTCGGTGAATCTCTTCCTCGCGTCAGTGTCATAAGCCGCCGCGAAGGAGTCGGGATGATGCCAGTCCATGCAGGAGGTATAGAAGCCGAATTTAAGACCGTATTCCCTGCAGGCCTCGACGAATTCTTTGACGATGTCTCTGTGAGGGCCGTAATTTACGCTGTTATAAGGGTTGGCCTTTGAATCCCAGAGCGAGAATCCCTCGTGATGGCGCGAGGTCATAACCATATATTTGCAGCCGGCCTTTTTTGCCAGAGCCGCCCATTCGCGGCAGCAGCCCTCTTTGGGGGCGAAGGTGTCGGCGAGCTTCTCATACTCTTTGGGCGGAATATTCTCGCACGCCATAACCCATTCGTTTCTGCCGACCTGTGAATAGAGACCGTAATGAATAAACATTCCGAAGCGGGCCTCTCTCCACCATTTCATTCTTTCGTCGCGGGTTTCGGCCGTCTGTTTTTCATATTCGGGCAATGAAAGCATAGTTTACCTCCTGTTATTCGGTGACTTCGGGCTTAGCGGCGTTTCTGCGCTCCTGAAGAGCGGCGGAAATTCTTGCCTTCTTTTCACCGTAAATGTCATATTTAAGTATGGGAATTGCCGAGAGAAGAGCGAGGATTCCGGGCATCGCGGTGTAGGCGAAGAAAATCATATTCTTGGTCGAGTCGCTGAATGCCTGACCGCTCGCGAGAGCCTCGGAGTAGCCGGATTTGCCGACGAAAAGCAGACCGAGAGCCGTGCCCAGAGCGAGGCAGACTTTTATCGTGAGCGAGAGAAGAGCATAGACCGGTCCTTCTTTTCTCTTGCCTGTTTCATATTCGTAATAATCTACGCAGTCCGCCGTCATAATCATCGGCATAAGAGTAACGGCGCTGAACTGAAGGCCGATGAGGAAGAGGAATACATACATAACTATCTGATTGTGATTTGTTATGAGATACGCACCGTACGCAAGAACGGATACGAGGAAACCGTAAACCGACAGGGCGAGATATGTTGTCTTCTCACCGAATTTCTTGATGAGCGCGGGGGTGATTGCCATTGAAATCATTGAGCCCACGGCGGTTGTTATGCCGAGGATGATAACAAGATTCTGGCTGCCGATAAGAGCGTTTGCGGCCTGGACCTGGATGCCCATCGCCATCTGTCTTCCGAAGCCGAGGAAGTATGAAACGATGACGAGAATCAGCGGCTTGTTGCCCTTGATGGCGCCTATCATATCCCTGAAGGTGTTCTTTTCGCCCGCGGTGTAGGGAACTCTCTCCTTATTCCACATAACGATAAGAGCCATAAGAAGGCAGCCTGCGGCGGCTGTCGCGAGCGCCGACCAGAAGTATTCGCCCGCTATCATCGGGGAATCGGTCTCGCCGGATTTGACAAGGACCCTCGAGCCGCCCGGGATTATAAGGCAGATTACGGGAACAATTACCGCGCAGGCGGCGAAGCCTATCTGCTTTGCGGTATTGGCTATTGAGACAACGTTCGTTCTCTCTGTCGCGTCGGGAGTGAGCACGGCGGCGATTCCCTGCGTGGGAACATCCGCGAGAGTCATGCCCAGGCACCAGATAAGGAACGTGACAAAAATATAGATGTAGAGCTTATTCCCGGCAACGTCAAAGTGAAGGGCCTTGATATCAAAGAATATCAGCGCCGTGAATACAAGGAGCACCGGGATAGAGGTGAGAATAAACGGCTTGAATTTGCCGAGCTTACTGTTTGTGCCTTCGATTTTGTTTCCCACTATCGGGTCAAAAACCGCTGAAACAGCTTTGGCCACAAGGATTATGACTCCCACGACCGCGAGGCTTGCGCCCATAACGGAGCCGTAGAATTCCGCCTGGTAGGAATTGAGAAGACCCACTATCGCCTGGAAGCCGAAAAGGCCGAGAGAATAAGCGAGTATCTCTTTGAGATTCATGTACTTTTTCATTGTTCCCCTCCTGAATTGTCTTCGCCGTCATCGTCGGTCTTTTTCTTTTTTCTGAAAGAGACGAGCTTGCTGAAGACGTAGTTGAATATTATCACGAATATCGATACCGCGAGCTTTGCGGGCATACCCTTGACGCCGAACAGCGTCTGATCAAGGCCTGCCTTCATAAGCAACTCCGGCATAAATATTTCGATAATTCCCGAGACGGCCCTTGCCGACACAAAGGTCAGAAATTCTTTTGCGAATACGGCGGGCGCGAAGCTTTTGCTCTCAAATACAAACAGCTTGTTTGTGAAAAACGCGAAGATTACGCTGACCGCCCAGGCGGCCGCGTTGCAGAGAGTGAACTGCCCGCTCTCCTGCGAGGTGAAGACGAATTTCCTGAGCAGTATGGTCGCGGCGTAGTTCACGGCGGTTGTCAGCACGCCGAAAATGAGATACATGATTATCTCTTTTGTGACAACCCTGTCTATTATCCTTCCCGGCAGGGATTCCTTTTTGAATATTCTGAATAGAAATTTTCTGATTGCTTCAGTCATATAATTACCCGATTATATATTATTGTTGTTTATTTTAAACGATTCACCTCATAAAGTCAATAAATGCTTGCATTTTTGATTAAATATGATAAAATATCCGTTATGGAAGCAACTGAAGACAAAAAGAGGATATACCTGCTCGACGAAATCAGGGGGCTTGCGGTTTTCTGCATGGTTCTCTATCACGGCTACTGGCTGGCCGGCGGCGTTTTCGGCCTTGCCGCAGGGAAGAAGCTCTTTGAATTCTTTATGCCCGCCGAACCGTTTTTCGCGGGGATTTTCATATTCGTGTGCGGTCTCTCCTGCCTGCTCTCACACAGCAATCTCAGGCGGGGTCTCAGGATTGCCGCGGCGGCTGCCGCGTTCACGGTTTTCACCTGCGTTATCCTGCCCCTTTTCGGCGTCAATGAGCTCGGAATCCGCTTCGGAATCCTTCATTTTCTCGGCGTTTGCGTTCTTCTGTACGCCCTGACGGAGAAGGGGGTAAAAAAGGTTCCTCCCTATGCGGGAGCGTTCCTGTGCATACTTCTTTATCTGTTTTTCAGCGGCTTGAGAGGAGGCGTTCTCGGCGACGGGAATCTGATAAAAATACCCCTTCCGGCTGCTCTGTATGAATCCGATTGGCTCATGCCTCTCGGAATACATTCCCCCTCGTTTGATTCCGCAGATTATTTCCCCGTTTTGCCGAATGTTTTTATGTTCTTTTTCGGCGTTTTTTGCGGAAGACTCATTCTGCACAAGGGCTTCCCCGCTTT
>CACZTQ010000105.1 GCA_902784155.1 Oscillospiraceae bacterium | reverse complement strand
CGAAATTAAGGTTTGAGCCTGAAATCGAATTGATTTCAACGCCGTCCGCGTGAGCTTTGAGGAGATTCTCCCTGAGATTCAGCCTCGCGCGCTGAAAGGCGTCCGTCCTCTCCTTGAGGGCGGAGTGAGCGGCGTCGCCTATGAGGCGCATTGAGATTTCGTCATAGCTGAATGACGGCATCATCGCCCAGAACTGCGGGCAGTTTATCATAACGGTATCGAGCGCCGAGTCGATAAGCCCCGACAGAGCGAGATTGAATGCCCCCTCGGGCAAAATATGCATAAGAGTATTTATCAGATAGCCGACGGTGCCGCTGCCCGTCTCCTCCTTCACCACCTCGGCGAGATAGTCGTGATGGAGAAACTCCGCCGACGTGTTGAAATTCTTTGAGAATATATCCGAAACAATCGGAGTGCCGTCGAGGCAGGATACGACATTCAGAATCTTATCAACCTTTTTGTGGCCGAATAATTCGAGATAAGCCGCGAGTATCGTGCCGCCGAGGCTGACCGAAAGAAGAGTAACCTTTTTGCAGTTTCTCTGCTCTTTGACAGTCTCTATGAATCCGTCGAGCTCCTTTGCCGAAATCATCGGGTCGCCGACCAGATTGAAGGTGAAGAAATACAGATTCTCCTCGCCGATTTCCGCGGCGAGCCTCTGCATGGGCACCATAAGATAAACCCAGTCCTTATCTTCCTGCGACATCTCGCTCACGGGGCAGAGCCAGCGCTTCGTTATGAGATTCCTGACATTGTCGCCGCCCATATTGCAGCGCTGATAAGAGAAGGCCGCGCAGCCGACGTCATAAGCTCTCTCATAAACAAAATCGGTATTCTGTATGAAGGCGACGGTGGCAAGCTTTTTGACGAGCGACGATATCTTTTCCTTCGCCGCCCTTGTATCGGGAAAGAGGAAGGAGCCGCCGACGGGCCTGCCGTTTTCATCATATATCATTTTGCCGTTTTCATCGTGAAGATATGTCGGCGAGTGGTTGATTCCCGGAAGAATAATCACGGGACTTACTTTCTTTTTCATATTATACCTGCTTTTTATATCTACTTTGCGAAATTGTCGGATTCGATATAGTCAACGCCGAGAGACTTGCAGTAGCTCAGAGAGAAAATGTCGTTGGCGGTCCACAGACCGACCTCGAGGCCTCTGTCGTGGAATTCCTTGACCATCTCTTCGGTAATCACCTTGTAGTCGGCATCGATTGAGATTCCGTATTCAAAGCATCTCTCATAGCCGGTGTCTCCCTCGCCGTAGGTGAGCATCAGAGGAAGGTCGGGGAAGAGCTCTCTCGCCCTGAGAAGATTGTCAAACTCAAATGACTGCAATATGCATTTATCAAGGTCGTAGGTCTCGGCCGCGATGTCAAAAATCTCCTTAACCTGCCTGTCATCAAAGCTGCCCTTGAGCTCAATGAAGCAAATCATATCATTGTCTCTCATTATTTCGAGATACTCTTTGTATGTGCAAAGATAAACGTCGTCAAAACCCTTGCTGTTTTTGAGCGGCTTTGCCGTGAGCTCGGCGAGGGTGTGGTCCGCGACCTCAAGCTCGGTGCCGTCCTTGAGCACGACGGAGCTGTTGTGGCTGAGCACATAGACGCCGTCCTTTGTAACTCTGACATCGGTCTCGCAGCCTCCGAAGCCGTTTTCCGCCGCCTTTTTGAAGGCGAGGGCGGTATTCTGATGATACATTCCGCTGTAGCCTCTGTGGCCTATAATGCAGACTGTGCTTTCAACGGGCGTAAAAATCCCTCCTATCGCGGTAAACAGCGCGGTTATTGTTGCAATAATCATCTTGAAAATCAACTGGGCTGTCATAATCTTTTCTCCTTAATCATTTGAAATACATATATGCCTGGCATTTTATCATGCCGTTATAAAGCTTCCTGCGTTTATCGGCCTTGCGCCCGAAGGCGGTCTCGAATTCCTCATCGGGGCTTATAACCGTGTAGCTCCAGCCGTGCCTTTTTGCAAACGCTTTTCCCATATCCTTATAGAGCGCCTCGCATTCCGAAAGGTCGAGCATTCTCTCGCCGTAAGGCGGGTTGCAGATAAGAGTGCCCCTTTCTGTACCCGGGCTGAAATTCCTGACATCGGCAACGCGGAAATCAATCAGGCCGTCAACCCCTGCCCTCTGCGCGTTTGCTTTCGCAATCTCAATAGAGGCGGAGTCAATATCGCTGCCGAAGGCCTCAAAATCGTGAGCCTCGCGCTCGAGGGATTTTGCCCTCTCGCGCTCCTCGCTCCATACCCTGCGCGGAATAACGTCGAATCTCTCGGCGGAGAAATGCCTGTTGATTCCCGGGGCGATGTTGCGGGCGATAAGCGCGCCCTCGATGAGGATGGTGCCGCTGCCGCACATCGGGTCATAGAATTTATGATAGGGCTTCAGGTGAGAAATGCTGCAGAGCGCCGCGGCGAGAGTCTCCTTTATCGGAGCCCCGTTTGCGTCGAGGCGGTAGCCTCTTTTGTGAAGCCCGTAGCCCGATGTGTCAATGAGCATCGAAACGGTATTCTTATTGAGTGAGAACTGAATCTGATGAACGGGACCCGTCTCGTCAAACCATTCTCTGTGATACTTTGTTTTAAGCCTCTCGACGACGGCCTTTTTTGTTATCGCCTGAATATCGCGGGTGCTGAAAAGAGCTGAATTTATCGAGTATCCCTTGACAGGGAACGCGTCGTCGGCTCCTATCCAGTTTTCCCATTCGAGCGCTCTGACTCCCTGAAAGAGCTCCTCAAAGGTCTGCGCCTCAAACGAGCCGACAAGAATCTGAACTCTCTCGGCGTAACGCGAGCAGATATTGACTCTCGCGAGAATATTCTCATCTCCTGCGAAAAGGACGCGCCCGTTTTCGGCGGTCACATCCCGGGCGCCCATTTCCCTTAGCTCGGCGGCAATGAGGGATTCTATGCCGAGCAGGCACGGGATTACAAATCTGATTTCCATAAATCTTCCTTCAATACGGTTTTTGGATGAATCTTATTATACTTTATATTCGGCGCCGTTGCAACATAAAGTTGCAATATAAATATGAAATATAAGGCGCTGAGAATACACTTCTTGCAATCCCGGGCAAATTGTTATACAATGTCATCAAGGCAAATCATCTGTTTAAAACACAGGGAGGGGAAATGTATGAGCGTTTCAAACAAGCTCGGCAAAGGCGAAAAGGCCGTCTCGGTCATACTGGGAGCCCTGCTCACGGGATTCATGTGGCGCTTCAGGGGCACTCACGGATTCGGCGCCTTCTGGGGCGTTGTCTGTGTGGGCTCAATGGTCACGCTGCTTATATTCGCCTTTTACGGCAACCGCTCAAAGATGAAGTTTGAGCTGATTCCCATAGGAGCGATGATGATGGGTATCACCGTGCCCGCCTGGGGCGCCGTGGTCAATATGCCCGGCGGCAGGATTGAGAGCATCATGATCTTCTCGGGCGAGCCAGTTCAGAGAACGGAGAGTATAAGTCAGCTCTCGGGGACCGCTTTTATGCTGATGCTCGGCTTCGGTCTGGTCTGCCTTTTCGGTATCTACGCGGGCACCCTGTTTTCAAAGAAGGATTACAGCATCCCCCGCTATATTGCTTTCGTCGCCGTATTCTTTGCGGCCGTCTATCTTGCGAAGGCCACATTCGCGCATCCTCTGCTTTGCCGTATGGTGCCCGAAATCGCTTCGGGGTTTGAGGCGGGCCTGCGCGATAACGGCATCCCGCTTACGCTTTACAAAGCTTATCTCGCCCACTTTGACAATATGTCCTGGGCAAAGCATATCCCCTACGGCAGATATTATTTTGAATGTATCGAGCATATCGCCTACTGCTTCGCGGCGATAGTCCTGATTCTCACGGCGCTGATAGTTTTCAGAGATAAAATCACGGCGCTTGTTTCGCTGTTTATCAACCTCTTCGCGGCGTTCGCGATTACCATCTCCGAATATTTCAATATCTGCGAATATGAAACGAGCTTCCTCTCTTCGCTCAACATTCCCGCTTCGCTGAGAATAACAAGCTGGTCGCTCTGGGAATTCTCAACGGGATTCCTGCTCGGGCTCGGAATAATGCTGACTCTTGCTCTTCTGCCGTCCGGCTACTCCGCGGGCAAAAAATACAGAAGCGAGCCCTATATAGAGAATAAAGCGTTCAGGCTGTTTTTCAATTTTGTCGCGTTTGTTTTCATTTTTGTCGTTGTGCCTGCAAGGGCGCTCATTCTCAAGGTCAGCCGCAACGCGGTCGAATACGGATTCATCAAATCCGAAGACACCGTTTCGGTCATCGCAATCGCGGCCGTTTCCGTTATCGCCTCAATCTTTATTTTCACGGTATTCCGCAAAAACCTTTATAATAAAAATCTGCCCGTCCCATTCAGAATGAAACCGGCAGAATTCGCTGCAAAAGCGCTGACTTTTTATTCGCTTTATTACGGCGCCGTTTATTTTCTCACCGGAGACGCCGCTCTTGTAAGACTTGTTTACAGAGCGATAAAGACGCCCTATGTTTTTCCGCAGATATTACGGGAAGGTGACTTCTGTTCATTTATCCCCGTATTCGCCGCGTTTGTGCTTTTCAATATCATTTATTTTGTTTCGCGCAAAAAAGCGCGCGCCGGTCATTAACCGGTAACCGTTGCAAGCTGTGAGAGGCTGCTTCCTTCCGGAGCGGCCTCTTCATTTATACTCTCCGGCAGGGCGTCCGCGGGGGAGGCTGTCTCCTCTTCCGCATAGCCGAAGTGAATCTCAACACGGCCGGGGGCCTCCGGAATAAGGCCCTGGTTTTCCTGCTCCCACAGCGCGCGGGGACCTTCAAGATAAATATCCATAAGCGCCGGGCATCCGTCAAAGACTCCGCCGCCCGTGTGCGTGACCGACAGCGGGAAGACAACCCCTTCAAGCGCGGTGCAGTATGAAAAAGCGCTGTCGGCAACGCTCAGCGTTCCCTGCTTTATTTTATAGAGGCCCTTGAGCGTATCCTCCGCCTTGATAAGGTGAGAGTCTATATAAAGCACGCCTTCATCCCAATTCGCCGCGTCGTTGTAAAGAGCCGTATAGACAAACGCGTTCTCTCCCGTGCTTTTAAGAGTCGGGGGCAGCGAGATGCTGTCGAGTGCGGTGCACTCGCGGAATGCGCACGAGCCGATACTCACGACGCCGTAGGGCACCGTTATCTCTGTAAGACCGCCGCAGTATTCGAAGGCGGAGTTTCCTATCGAGGTGACGCCTTCGGGAATAATGACCTCGGTCAGCTTTTCGCAGCCGCCGTCCTCGGTATCATAAAACGCGTTATCCGCGATACATCTGGTTCCCTCTCTGATTTTGCAGCTGCCCTCAATATCGCGCTTTGCGGAGATAAGATGGCTGCCGGCGTAGAGGACATCCCCCTCCCAGCTCGATTTGAAATTATAGTAAGCGGTGTTTCGCAGGGCGTTGTGCCCGATGCTCATAACAGTATCGGGAATATCGATACTTCTCATACCGGTACAGCCGTAAAACGCTCCCTCTCCGATTTTCACGACAGAATCCGGAATCGCAACCCCGGTCAGCGTTATCTCGTCAAGAAAGGCGTAATCGTCAATCCGCGTGACGGGGCAGCCTTCAATACTCTCCGGTATTGAAAGCTTATCGGTTGTGCCCTCGACACAGCCGGTAATTACTGCCTGACCGTCTGAAATCTCATAGGTCACGGATTCAAACGATTTCACGGGCGCATCACTCGCGGACGCGGCGGACGGCTCATCCCCTGGCTCCGTAACGTCTTCGCGCGGTGTAAGGCCGCAGGAAGTCAGCAGAGCACCGATAAGAAGAGCACACAGCGCGGCTGATAAAATTTTCTTCATCAAATCATCTCCGCTCAATATTATAATGTAACCGGGCGGGATATTCAACATCCCCGTCAAAAATACATTGTAAATTTTTCTCAAATGAAAAATCCGCAGGCCGTAACCCGGTCTGCGGACTCTTTTTAACCGATTATGTTTCTGCTTTTACCTT
>CACZTQ010000104.1 GCA_902784155.1 Oscillospiraceae bacterium | reverse complement strand
TCGAGAGAGCGCTCGCTCAAGGCGCTTGAAAAATTCCTTCGTCCCGAGTTTCTCGGCAGGGTTGACGAGGTTGTCGTATTCAACGACCTCACACAGGAGGATTATAAAAAGATTGCCGCCCTTCTGCTTGACGAGCTTGTCGATCCGCTCAGGGATAAGGGCATTGAACTCAAGTATGACGAAAAGGCGACCGAGGCGATTGCCGGGCTTTCGGCCGACGGCACAAGAGGCGCGAGAGATATCCGCTCCTGCATAAGGAAAAACGTAGAGGATATCATTACCGCCGAGATGGTAAGCAGAATTGACAATCCGCTCAAGTCCGTATCCGTTACGGGCGCGGACGGAAAGGTTGTTTGTAAATTCAAGTAATATAGAGGTGTTATTATGGCGCATTATCTTTTCTCCGCATTTGCAGACGAGGCATCCGCTTCCGTTCGCGAGCAGATAGCCGCCTGTAAGAAAAACGGCATCGATTACATCGAGCTTCGCAACTGTGACGGCAAGAATATTTCCGATTTTTCCGTCGATGAGGCGAAGGAGCTCAAAAAAACGCTTGACGAGGGCGGAATCAGAGTTTCCTCCATCGGCTCGCACTACGGCAAGATTGAGATTACCGACGATTTTGCCCCGCATTTCGAGGCGTTTAAAAACACCGTCGAGGTCGCGAAAATATTAGAGGCGAAATATATCAGGATATTCAGCTTCTATTTTTCAAAGGGCGAGAACTTTGACGAATACAGGGACGAGGTCTTCGCGCGCCTCGGCGCAATGGCGGACTACGCAAAGGAGAACGGCGTTCTCTGCTGCCACGAAAACGAGAGAGGCATTTACGGCGACATCCCCTCAAGATGCCTTGAAATCGCGGAGTTTTTCGGCGACAGACTCGGCTGTATCTTTGACCCTGCAAACTATGTGCTCAACGGCTCCGACACAAAGAGCGGCTTTGATTCGCTTTATCCCTTCATAACCTATATGCATATCAAGGACGCCGTTTACGATAAGGGCATCGTCGTGCCCGCCGGAAAGGGCGACGGAAACCTTGTCTATATCCTCAAAAAGCTTGAGGAAAAAGAGGGCGTATTCTTCCTTAGCGTCGAGCCTCACCTGAGAACCTTTGACGGTCTCAAGGCGCTCGAAGAGAGCAACAATCTCGAGCTTAAAATGAATACCGAATATGTTTACGAAAACAATGACGAATCCTTCGCGGCCGCCTGTTCCGCTCTTCACGGGCTCATCGAAAATGAAGTTCAGCCGGTCCGCCTCGGTGTTATAGGCGTCGGCAATATGGGCTCATCACACGTCAGAAACAGCGCCGAAGGAAGACATCACGAAATAAGAATCACCGCCTGCGCCGATATTATCCCCGAGCGCGCCGAAAAGATGAAGGAATATCTGCCTCACATCAAGACCTTTTACAGCGCTGAGGAGCTTATTGAGAGCGGAGAGGTTGACGCGGTCCTTATCGCGACTCCTCACTATTTCCATCCTCCGATAGCAAAGCTTGCCTTCTCGAAGGGCCTTCACGTCCTCACGGAGAAGCCCGCGGGTGTCTATACAAAGCAGGTGCGTGAAATGAACGAGGCCGCCGCTCAGAGCGGCAAGGTCTTCGGAATAATGTATAACCAGCGCACAAACTGCGTTTACAGAAAGGTACGCGAGCTTGTCAGGAGCGGAGAGCTCGGAGAGATAAGACGCGTCAGCTGGATTATCACGGACTGGTACCGCACCCAGGCATATTATAATTCCGGCGGATGGCGCGCCACCTGGGCCGGAGAGGGCGGCGGAGTACTGCTCAATCAGTGCCCCCACAATCTCGACCTCTGGCAGTGGATTTGCGGAATGCCCTGCGCTGTCTCGGCAGTCTGCCACGAGGGAAAATGGCACGATATCGAGGTTGAGGACGACGTTTCAATCTATGTCGAATATCCCAACGGGGCGACGGGCACCTTCATCACATCCACGGGAGACTGCCCCGGCACCAACCGCCTTGAGATTACGCTCGACGGCGGCAAGCTCGTCGTTGAAAACGGCAGCACCATAAAGCTTTACAGACTTAAAGGAACAATATCCGACCACTGCGCAAACGCCAAGGGCGGCTTTGATCAGCTTGAAGGCGAGTGGGAGGATGTTGAGACAGACGGCAGAAACCTTCAGCACGTTGAGGTTGTCACCAAGTTCGCCGCCGCCGTTCTCAGAGGCGAGCCTCTTGTCGCAAACGGCGAGGAAGGCATCAACGGGCTTACGATTTCAAACGCCGCACACCTTTCATCCTGGCTCGGCAAAAAGATAACCCTGCCCCTGGATGAGGATTTGTATTACGCGGAGCTTCAGAAAAAAGTCGCCGCCGGCAACGCTGAAAAAGAAAATGTCACCGATGCCGTGCAGGGCGATATGTCGTCAACATTCTGATAAATACCGGGGCCGCCGTTAAAAGCGGCCCGGAGGAGTTTTACAATGAAGGTTTCGGTAGTTGGATGCGGCGGCGTATCCGCAAGGCATTTTGACGCTCTGAGCAGGCTCGGGGATGTTGAGATAATCTCTGTCTGCGATATCAAAAAAGACAGGGCGGACAGTAAGGCTGCTCAGACGGGCGCAAAAGCATATTATGATTTTGATGAAATGCTCGCCTGCGAAAAGCCCGACTGTATTCACATAGCAACGCCCCATTATCTTCATACGCCTATGGCGTTAAAGGCCCTGAACGCGGGAATCAACGTGTTTCTCGAGAAGCCCTGCTCCGTCTCAAAGGCGGAAATCCGCGAGCTTAAAGAAACCGCCGCTGCGAGCGGGAAGCAGCTCGGAATCTGTTTTCAGAACAGATACAACAGATGCGTAAGGCTTGCAAAGGAAATAATCGGGTCCGGTGAATCCGGCTCGGTCAGAGCCGCGAGAGCTTTTATCACCTGGGACAGGGGTGAGGATTATTACAGCGATGACTGGCACGGCAGATTAGATAAGGAGTGCGGCGGAGTCCTCATAAACCAGGCAATTCATACGGTTGACCTTGTTCAGTATCTCTGCGGCGGGTGCAGAACGGTTACCGCTCACGTATTCAATGACCGCCTCAAAGGTATCATTGACGTCGAGGATACCGCGGCAGTGCGTATGGAGCTTGACGGCGGGGTTATCGCAATGCTTTACGCGACAAACGCATTCTCAAAGAATTCGGACGTGTTGATTGAAATCACGCTTGATGAAGCGGTCCTCAGGATTGAAGGCGAGCGCCTTTTCAGATCCGCCGGAGGCGGCGCGTTTGAGATGGTATGCGACAAGCAGGATAAGGAATACGCCGGCAGGGATTACTGGGGACACGGCCACAGCGCAATTATAAAAGATTTTTATGAATGCCTTAAAACGGGCAGACATTTCACAACAGACGCAGCCGAGGGGGCAAAGGCGGCCCTTATTGTATTATCCGCCTATG
>CACZTQ010000103.1 GCA_902784155.1 Oscillospiraceae bacterium | reverse complement strand
AGAAGAGAGATTTCCGCAAGCTCTGGATCACCAGAATTTCCGCCGCCTGCAAGCTCAACGGCATGAACTACTCAACATTTATGAACGGTCTCAAGAAGGCTGACATCAATCTCAACAGAAAGATGCTCTCAGAGATAGCCATCGCAGACCCCGCCGCTTTCACCGCTCTCACCGAGAAGGCAAAGGCAGCGCTTCAATAATTTGTTACAAACTGCGGGCGACGGTATGTCGCCCGTTTTTTTGGAGTGTATATGAAAAGAAAACTTTCAGCGGTATTGTTATTCCTGTTTGCCGCTTCGGTTATCATCCCGTCGCCGATTTTAGCTCACGCGATGAGCATAAACGCGGGAGTTCCCGCTCTGCGCGGTCAATGGCAGCGCTCCGAAGGCCCGCGCGCGGAGGGGATTTCGCTTGAATACAGCTATTTCGTTCCTTCAGTCCCCTCCCCCTGCCCGCTTGTTGTTCTGCTCGGCGGCGCCGGCGAGGGCACTCCCTCGGGCAAAGAGCTCGAAGCGAACGACTTCGCGAACTGGTCGAGCGATGAATTCCAGGCGAGAGTTTTTGACGCGGACGGAATGTATATAATGATTCTCAAAGCGCCCGAGCCGGTATATTTTGACACCTGCCCGACCGCTCCGATGTATTCCGCAATCTCGGATTTCATCTCAAAGCATAACGTTGACAGAGAAAGAGTTATCGTCGGCGGATGGTGCCTGGGCGCAAGCGGCGCCGCAAGGCTCGCCTCATCATACCCGGATGTTTTTTCGGGGCTTATGCTCTTTTCGGGCAGGACCGTTCTAGCACCCTATGAGGCGAGAGCGCTCAGAAACACGAGAGTATGGCTCTTCTGCAGCAAGGCGGACACCTACTCAAACTACGCGACATTTACCCTTCCTTCGTGGAATAACATTGTCGCGGCAACAGCCGACAAGAACAATATCCGCCTGACATCGAGCGATACGGCTCCCCGCGCCGCGCTGATTCTCAATCACCATATGTGGATGCTCGCGGAGTATGATTTCTCACCCTCGGTGCTCGGCAATTTCAAAAAACTGAAGACCGTTGACGGCAGCGGAAACACCGTTGCAAGCCCGACGGTTATAGAGTATATGACCATGACAAAAGACGGTATCGCTAGAAACACCTCCCCCGAAGAGGAGGCGAGCGAAACCGACGCTACCCCGACAGATACCGGAGCCGCCACGGCGAGCGATACGGGGGTAACGGCAACCGATGCCGGCGAAAGTATCGCGGAAACCGTGAGCGCGCAGACCACGGCGGACAGCGCCTCACAGGAGGACGAAAAGACACAGCCGAAAAGCAAAAAGGCGCTCGCGGCTGTCACCGCCTGCGCCGGCGCAGTCTGCGTTATTCTCGGAGCCGCGATTGTTATATTCAGAAAGAAAAAATCTTAAACCGAAAAATCCCGTGAGAAGCGCTCAGGCTCTCACGGGATAATTATATTCTCTGTAATTTTTTATTTTTTGCCTTTTCTGCCTTTGCCGTCTTTGAAATAGGTATTGTAATCGACCGTGTTATAAACGTCTTTTTTATGCTTGATGAGACCCTTCCTGTTCATCACCGTCAGGGTAATCAGCGCGGCGACAATCAGGATGACAATCAGCTTGAAGGCCGGGGATGAAAAGATATTCACTATCGCCGTGCCTAAATATGAGAGCATACTGCGGCGGATATCCGTTGAGGCGACAAGGTCAATATCCGCAATCGGCTCGTCGGCGTAATAGACCTTCCCCTTGCAGATAACGTCGCCCTTCTTGACGGGCGCTGTCACGTGGTCGGGCACGGAGCTCTCAACAACCTTTATCAGCAGCGAGCCCGCGTCAACTCCCGACGGCATAAGGCTGAAGCCCTTGCCCGAGGGCGAGAGCGTCACATAGTCCGCTCCCTTGCCGTATTTCACGGGAACCTCGCCCACAATTCTGGAAGCGTCCGCTATTGAAACGAGGCGAAGCTTCCTGAAGGCAAAGTCGAGCATATTCTTGCAATCGACAAAAGCGCCGTTTTCCTCGTAGCCGTCCTCATCGATATCGTATTTCGGGCCGTTCATCGCAACGGCAATATAGTTGTATCCGTTATTTGTTGCGTGCACGGCAAGGCACTGCCCCGCCTCTTTTGTGTAGCCTGTCTTTCCGCCGTCAATATATTTGTTGTAATAATCCCTGTAGGAGCCGACAATCGTGTAGTTGGTGGTCCTTATCGTTCTCTCCTTGCGCGTTTCGCTCGCGGGGAGCCTGTATGTTGCCATCGACGAGATTTCCCTGAATTCGTCAAACTTCATCGCGTACTGCAGGAATTTCGCCATATCGGCGGCCGTGGTGTAGTGGTCATCATCATCAAGGCCGTGAACATTTGTGAAATGAGTGTTTTCGCAGCCGAGCTCCTCGGCGATGGCGTTCATCTTGTCAACAAAGGCCTGCCTGTCGCTCCCGGTGAGGAAAATCGCGAGAGTGGTTGCCGCGTCATTCGCGGACGGAATCAGAAGGCAGCAGAGCAGGTCATAAACCGTGTAGGTCTCGCCCACGCGCAGACCCGCCGATGAGCTGTCGGTCCCGATAAGCTCGTCGAGAGCCTCTGTCGGCACGGTGACGGTCTGCTGCAAATCGTGTATCTCGTTAAGTATGACGCAGGCGGTCACAATCTTTGTAAGGCTCGCGGGCTTTGTCTGCTTGTTTATATCCTTTGAAAACAGCACCTCGTCATTATCCGTGCAGAGCAGTATATAGCATTCGGAATAGAAGGTGTCAATATATCCGTTGCAGTTTATAGCGCCCGCCGGCACAAGGGCTGCCGACAGGATGACAATCGTTATTATGAATAAGCTGAGAATCTTTTTCATGTTACAGGCCTCTCGCGTTTATCCTTTTGAGGAATATCTTATTTATTATATCACGCCGTTATAAAAAAGTCAAAAACCGCCGAAATGTTTTGGTTATATTTCTTTTTTTGTATATTGTATTACGCGGGCGTATGTTATATAATTACTTTATAATTTATCCAGAACATTACGGAGGGGTAAGGATTATATGAAAAAGACAAAAGCGATTGTTTCACTTTTGCTTGTGTTCGCCGTGATTGCGGGGCTCTTCATTCCCTGCAGCGCGCGGACCGCGACGTCCGCGCTGACGCCGGGCCCTGTGAAGAGAGGCTTTTCGTTAAAGAATAACGTGTTTTACGATTTTCTGACGGTGCCGGGCAATATCCCGATGACGGCGCTGATGACGGCGCTCAAAGCGCTCAGGTTTACGATGTATTTTTTCTCGGGCAGTTTTCTTTTCGGCCCTCCCAAAACTCTCGACATTTCGCTCTCGCAGGATATCATCGGCCTTTGCGACTATATGAACGAGCACTCGTCTCTTGATTTATACAGCATCATCACGGATTTCCCCGATGTCAACGACCCGGCAAAGCTCGCGGGCTTTGTCTTTCAGATTGACGCTAAGGAATACCGCGCTCAGATGTATGAGCTCAGGGACGAATATCTCGAGAGCGGCAACGAAACGCTCGCCAGAATCGCCTGGGTAGTCGGCTCATATCTCGGCGGAGTCGAGAAGGTTGAAATCTACACCGTTCCCTACGAAGATGTCAGCGAGGTCGAGCTTCGCGTTTCATACCCCGACGGTTCCTCGGAGCTCCTTCACCCGAATATCCTGATTGATTTTGAAACCGGCAAATGCTACGACAAATATGACAAGGGCATGGTCTATATGGGGTTTGACAACAATCTCTATGACCTTCTCGTCTATGCTCCGATGTACTGCTGGATGCGCGATTTCGGATTCTGCGCGGAATACGACCTTATCTGCTATCTGCTCCCGATGTACCGCTACCGCACAAGACGCTTCAAATTCAACTATGACGGCAGAGACTGGATGATTCAATGCTGGAAGGGCAACTATATGTGCACCAACGGCGGCGAGGTAGGCATCTATAACCGCCCGGAAGGGAAGGCCGGCTCATACTACGACTCGATTACGGATGACGAGCTGATGCCGATGAGTATGACGGTATCGCACGGTGATGAGCTGCTCGTGAATATCCCCGAAACTCCCCACTGGTGGGTAAACGGCTTCAAGCTCTCGGATTCTCTCTATCACCCGATGAGCATGACCGAGACCTTTACGGTCACCTTCCCCGACGAAGAGATGAGAGACGCCTTCTGCAAGGCGGTCGAATCAAACATTTATCACGATGTGGAATACAGCGCCGACGGTCTGACCGTCACCTGTGTCTGGTAAGACGAAAAAGCAAATAACCCGGTCCGCAGTTATATGCGGGCCGGGCTTCGTTTTTATTGCTCCGGAAGCTCAAAGGTGAGCACGGATTTGAAAAGGTCGCCGTCAACGTCGATGTCAAATGTTCCGTTCTGGAATTCCGTGAAGCTCTTGGCAATCGAGAGGCCGAGACCGTTGCCGCCTCCCGAGCGGGATCTGTCGTTTCTCCTGAATCTCTGCTGGAGCTCCTCGGGGGTGAGGACAATCTTCTGAGCCGACATATTCTTTATCGAGATGACCGCCCTGCCCTCCTCCTTGCGGATTTCAAAATAAACGCGCGTGTCTTTCATCGCGTATTTGAGGACGTTGTTGAGCAGGTTTTCGAATACGCGCCAGAGCATCGAGCTGTCGCACCTGATGATTACGCTCTCATCGGGCATCGAAATATCGGGCGTGAGCCTCTTCTCCTCGAGCTGGGCGGAGTATTCCTCGATGACCTGCGAGAGATAGAGGCATATATCGAGAGACTCAAACTGCGCCTCAATCTGACCGGTTGAAATCTTTGAAACCTCAATAAGGCTCT
Organism: Oscillospiraceae bacterium; assembly: GCA_902784155.1. Lineage (GTDB taxonomy): Bacteria > Bacillota > Clostridia > Oscillospirales > Acutalibacteraceae > CAG-177. The sequence continues at coordinate 3,081 of CACZTQ010000103.1, read as the reverse complement.
GAAGCAGGTCGTTGAGCTTCTGCGACTGGTGGCCGATGACGCCGAGATAGTTTTTGAGCTCCTCGTCGCTGCAGCCGCCGCTCGAAACGATATCCGAATAATTTATAATCGAGGTCAGCGGCGTCTTTATATCGTGAGAGATATTCGCTATGAGCTCGTTTCTAAGCAGGGCGCTCTTATTCTTTTCCTCCATCGCCTTTATCATATCATCCTTGATGAATTCAAAATCATTTGAGATTTCCCTGAAATCGCCGAAGAGGATGGTTGTGTCGTCTGTGTAGTCAAAATTGCGGTGGGCGAGCTTCTTGCTGCTGAGCCTGAGGTGATAAAGATTTATCGCCATCATAAAGAAGAGCGAGCCGAGCACGAATGTAACAAAAATCTGGAATATCGCGAAATACGCGAATTTGAATTCCGAGAGCAGCTCGTTTTCGTGGGTCCTGTAATCAAAGAGGAAATAGAGCGTCACAAGAATCTCCATAAGCGAGATAAGAGAAATCGTTATGAGCACCTTGCCCGTGAACGGGACCTTGAAATAGCCGCCGTTTTCTTTGCCGGCCTTCTTTCTGATACCGGCTATTATCTTGAAGATAAGGGTGTTTCTGTAAACGTGGCCGTATTTTATCCTTGTGGCGAGAGTGATGCTGAAAAGCAGAAGGACGGATGAAAAAACGAGCGTGAGAATCAGTATGACCGCGTTCCATAAAACGAGGTTTGACTTCTTGATATCCGCCACCGAGGTCAGCACCATCAGCATAACGACAAAGGCGACAATCGCCGACATTATGATAATCATAAGGTCAAACGGAATCCTGTCTATGAATCTCTTGGGCGTATCGTCCGTGTCATCGGGCGAGCGCCTGCCGATGCCGCTCATTATCATTCCGAGGTCTATAATCGCCGCGAGCAGGAAGATGACAAGCAGGGCGAGAAGCGGATATCTGATAATTCCCGCGACCTTTATGAGCGTCATCGCGAGGTGGAAGCTGTCGTTTGCGGGCAGGCCCTTTTTGAGATAAATGTGAGTTGAGCCCCTGGTAACCTTACCCGATTCGTCGCAGAGATTCAAGGGCTTTACTCTCGAATAAAACGAATCCCGCTCCGGGTCGAATCTGTCGTTATCGCGCAGGTTTGTGAGTATGATATTGCCGTCCTCGTCATAAACCATAAATACAAGGTTTGAGTTGACGGTGTTATACTGAGTATAAACGTCTCTGTAATCCTCGCCGGCAAGCTTGAGCGCGGTGTAATACTCAATGTTTTCGAATTCAGCGCCCGTCTTGGTCCTCATTGCCTCCTCGGTCGCGTAGCTCTCGCCCTCGCCCGAATAGAAGCGGTAATCGACAAGGCAGTCAATCGCGAGGAACATCGCGACCGCGAGTTCCGCAAGAAGCAGGAATATGAGAATCGCCGTTATCTTGTCGGAAAGACTTTTAATCATATATCTCATATCAATCCATCTTCTCCATCTTATATCCGTAGCCGAAAACGGAAATAATATATCTCGGCTGCGCGGGGTAAATCTCAATCTTTTCACGCAGGTGCCTTATGTGGACGAGCACGGCGCTCTCCGCCCCGAGGGGGTCGCTCTTCCAGACCGCCTTGTAAATCTCTTTGGGCGAAAAAACGGTGCCCGCGTTCTCCGAGAGGAATCTGATTATCGAAAACTCGGTCGGGGTGAGGCTCACGGGCTTTCCGGCAACCTCGACGGATTTTGATTCGTCGTCAATGACTATGGGGCCGTTTACAATCCGGTTCCCATTCTGCCCGGGATTCTCTTCGCTCTGCCTGAGTGAGTTCCTGCGAATCTGATACTCGACGCGCGCGGCGACCTCGATTTTGTTGAACGGCTTTGTGATATAGTCGTCTATGCCGAGGCGGAACGCCATACGCTTATCCTCCGCCTCGCTCCTGGCCGTGAGCAGAATCACGGGAACGCCCGAAAACTTCCGTATTTCGCACAGGGCCTCTATGCCGTCCATCTCGGGCATCATAACATCCATGAGCACAAGATCGACCTGAGAATTCCTGACCGCTTCGAGGGCCTCTTTCCCGTTATAAGCCTCGATTATTTCATAATCTTTATTATCCGCCATAAGGTAGATTCTGAGCGCTCTGACGATATCCTTCTCATCATCGCAAATAAGTATCCTATACATCCGGTTCTCTCCTTCCGCCGCAAACTCGCGTGTTTAAATGCGGTCTCGGAACATATTTTACAAAATGATTATACATAATAATAATTCCTCTGACAACCGTCTTAATGAAATTCAAAGGCAAATCTTAATGAAATCTTAATATCTGCGCGAAAACAATAAGGATTTCTTAATGCCCCGCGTAATTGAATCTTAATCGGGTGTGAAGTATAATTCAGTCAAGGTCCGGGAAAACCGGACGCCGTATAAAAGACAAACATACAGGGGGATAAAATCATGAAAAACTTCACATCCGAAAAGCTCGTATATCTCGGCAGAAACGAAAAGGACAGCAACGAAAAATACCGCTACGGCTCGACCGTTATCAATGTTTCGGAATTCCCGAGCCTCGTTGAAAGCGGAAACTGCGTGGTCATCACCTTTGACCGCAGCCGCCGCAGCGACGGCTGGAAGAAGAAGGTCGCCGGCTACTTCGGTATGGACCTCTCATCCTGCGGTTACGATAACTACGCCATCTACGGCAAAGCAATGTAAAAGAATTGAAGGTAAATGACAAGCCCTCAGGCCTGTATGGTCTGAGGGCTTTTACCGTCTTATTCTTTTGAATTACGGCTGAACTTTTTTCTCAGGAAGCGCGTTGAACAATCCGAGGAAGAACGCAATGATTTTCTGGAAGAATCCTGCGTTGCAGGTTATCTTTCCGCCGTCCTTACTGAGCTCTGCGCCGTTCGCATCCTTCTGGATATTGCCTCTTGCGTCAACCGCTTTAACCGAGTAATTGACATCATTCTTCAGCTCGCCGTATTCGTACGAAACTTCTTTGTTGTCACCCTCGATTTCCTTACCGTTGATTACCAGCACAAGGTGATAAGCGGTGTCAAGATGTGTTGCGGTCGCTCTGATTGTAAGCTTTGTTCTGTAGCTT
>CACZTQ010000102.1 GCA_902784155.1 Oscillospiraceae bacterium | reverse complement strand
GACGAATTATATGACGGAATGCATCGACGAAATGGATGATTTCACTTTTGAAAAATGGGTGGATTATCACCTGTCAATCTGCGAGCGACAGGATTTAATCGGTGCTTCGCATCATACGCTGGATATTTTGAGGAAGAAATGATAAAATAAATTATGAAAAAAGTTATTGTAATCGGTTGCCCGGGCAGTGGCAAAAGTGTATTTTCAAGAGCTCTGCACGAAATAACGGGGCTGCCTCTGTATCATCTCGATTTAATTCGCTGGAGGGAGGATAAAACGTTTCTCCCCCGCGAAGAGCTGATTGAGAGAATAAATGAAATAGGCGCAACGGATGAATGGATAATTGACGGAAACTACGGCGCAACAATGGAATTGCGCATGTCACTTTGCGATACGATTGTCTTTCTCGACTTTCCCACAGAGGTCTGCCTTGACGGAATAATGTCAAGGAGCGGCAAAGCAAGACCCGACATGCCCTGGATTGAAACGGGAAATGAGCCCGATACCGAATTCATCGAGTCTGTCAGAAACTATAATTCCGTTAACCGTCCGGTTGTTCTTGAGCGTATTAAAAAGTTCCCCGGCAAAAATGTCTTTATTTTCGGGAGCAGAAAAGAATCCGACGCTTTTCTTGAATCATTAAAAAGAAAAAGCTTAAAGGCTGAAAATCATACCGGCTTATTCGGCAAAAAAGTAAAGGTTACCGTTGACCGCCCGCTCGGCTCGCGTCATCCTCACCACCCCGAAACGGAATACACGGTCAATTACGGATATGTCGAGGGTGTAATTGCTCCCGACGGCGAAGAGCAAGACGCCTACATTCTCGGCGCAGATAAACCCGTTTCTGAGTTTGAAGGCATTATAATCGCCGTAATTCACAGGAATAACGACGCGGAAGATAAATGGATTGTCGCTCCGGAAGGCGTTTCTTTCACAAAAGAAGAAATCGAAGCCGCAGTTCATTTTCAGGAGCGGTATTTTGATTCGTCGGTCATTATGCCCGTATCAGAAGAAGGAAACGCCGTAATTCATCCGATTCCGCCCGTTTATGATAAAAACTCAAAGATTCTGATTCTCGGCTCTTTTCCCTCCGTGAAATCAAGAGAAACCGGTTTCTTTTACGGTCACAGGCAAAACCGCTTCTGGCGCGTTATAGCCGGCATTTACGGCGAGAAAACGCCGGATACAATCGAAGCGAAAAAGGAAATGCTGCTCAGACACTGCATCGCCCTGTGGGATGTGATTAAATCCTGCGAAATCAGCGGTTCTGCGGACAGCAGTATCAAAAATGCCGTTCCGAATGATATAGATATAATAATCAAATCGAGCAGAATCAACGCGGTATTTACAAACGGAAGGAAGGCCGACGCGCTGTATAAAAAGTATCTCGAAAGCAAAACGGGAATCACAGCCGTTTGCTTACCCTCAACAAGCCCGGCAAACGCTTCAAAGAGCGCAGAGAGTCTGATTGAAGAATGGAAAATAATAAGAAACGGGTAACGCTTTTGTCAAACAACAAAACAGAGTTCCGATATTAAAAATAGAAATCCGGCGTACCCCGAAATCTCCCTGAAGAGATTAAGGGTACGCCGGGCTTTTGATTATTAAGCGTTTTAATCGGATGAACCGGTTATAACTATCCTTCCCTGTCCGTAGGGGTCGGCATACTCGCTGCTGATACTGCCGCTCAGCGTGTTTTTAAGATACTCAATGAGAGCCTGGCTGTCAATCATAAAATCATCCTGTATTACCTTCGCGCCGTCGAACGCGGTCTGTCCTCCGCCGTTATTAAGCAAAACATAATCTGCCCCTGCAATCTTATAAATCCTGCCGGGGTCAATCGGCTCTTCTCCGACCATAGCGTTCTTTACTCTGCGTTCGCCCTTGATATCTATACACATTCCGTCGTCATCGGCAACGCAGCCGCTCTGGACGGATACATCAATTTCAAAGCTCATCCCGGCAACGTGAAGGAAACCGCCGCTCTCTTCGGGAATATCCCTCAAGTGCGTCAAGTATCTGCTGACCTGTTACCCCAAGAATGCAAATATGATTATCAAACGGGAAGACATCTATCAGATCCCCGTATGTAACGTCGCCCTTTGCGATATTCGCGCGGATTCCGCCGCCGTTTATAACTGCAATATCGGCACCCGTCAGGCTCAGTACAGCATCCGTACAGAAGTTCGCGAGGTTTGTTTCCGCCCTGCGAATCATACGCACGGGATTCCCGTCAAGATCTTTTTCTTTCGGGTCGAATATTGTAAGCTCGACCGAAGAATGACCGATTACCGTATTCAGCAGCTTTTCGAGGTCGGCTTTTGCTGCCTTGATTTTATCTCCGATTTCGTTATTGATGCCAAGCAACTCGGCGGCGCATATATCGTTATTCCATTTCCAGATATTTGTATCCGTAATACCCTCATCGGGAGAGATTTTGCTGTATCCTATACAGTTCAGCTTTGTTCCGCAGGCAGATCGCACAACGTCCTTCCCGTCCTTATTCTTCATCACAACCCGCTCGGTGTCGCGCGAGTGTCCGTCAAGGAAAACATCGATTCCGTTCGTATGAGAAATCACATCCGAATAGGCCCAGGGATGCACCTGCTCCTCATATCCCATATGGCCCATAACATATACATAGTCCGCGCCCTCTGCTCTCGCACTGTCAAAGGCATTCTGTACGGCGTTATAGACAGCCTCGCCGCTCTTATCCTGCATGAAGCCGAAAATGTATTCGCCGTTTTCATCCTGAAAGAGAGAAGGCGTGGAAGAAGTGATTGTTTCCGGAGTGGTAACACCTACAAACGCAATTTTAATACCCGCGGCCTCTTTTATTACATAAGGCTCAAATACAGGTTCGCCGTTTTTGGTGATATTGCAGCTGATATAAGGAAAGTCGGCTTTTTCGGTAAGCAAAATGAAATGGTCGGCGCCGAAATCAAACTCGTGATTGCCGGGAATCGCGACATCACATTTCATGGAATTCATAAGATCGATAAGAGCTTCTCCCTTTGTGAGAGTACCGAGAGACTCTCCCTGAATCGAGTCGCCGTCATCAACGAGAAGCGTAGTGTATCCCTGGTTCTCAAGATTATCACGTATCTGCTGCAGTCCGGCATAACCGAAGCCCTTCTCAACGCCGCAATGAACATCGCTTGTAAAAAGAACTATAACCTCGCCGTTCTTTTCCGCTGCGACGGTTTCGGTGACAGTCTCCTCTCCCACTTTATCCCGAGAAGGCTTTGCGCAGGAAACAGCGCCGAATACAAGCATTAAAACAAAAAGAGATCGTAATAATTCTTCTGAACACCTTCATATTCATTCACCCCGAAAGATTTTTTCTTCGGTTACAACTATACTACAAGCAGGTCAATAAGTCCACAGGATAAAATAAAAATACGGGGGGAATTATTACACTATTATTCAACTATAAACAGCGCTCGGATGCGTCACAGTTAACAGCCCGTGCATCGCTTCGTGCGGCAGGCGGCTGAACGCGGTAT
>CACZTQ010000101.1 GCA_902784155.1 Oscillospiraceae bacterium | reverse complement strand
GTCAATCAAAAAGGTTACCGCCGGCATACAGGCAATCACACCCCAGGCTCCCACCCACACCCAGGCAAAGCTGATTACCGGCACCACCAGCAATATTCCCTCTTACTCTGCCGCGGATATGGAAAACTGGAAAGTCATCATTATTATGGACGCAGGCACCACTCCGGCGGCCAAAGCAAACAGGGCTGCCGCTTCGCAGTCAGACACTCCTCTTGCCGAGTTTGACATCACTCTTAAGGCCGATTATGAAGGCAAGCTGAATTTCATCATGCTTCCCGAAGCCTATACCGCTTATGACGGCGTCATGCGCACCGCCGGCTACCAGAATCTTGATGTGGATTCCGCCACAGGCCGCAAGGCAACGGAGAATTTCCTGATTCAGGATAATCAGAGCTTCACCGTTTCAAACTCGATTACATTCAAGAAACTTGACGGCTCAGTCATCAAAGTTGTATCCGCGGAAAAAGACGCGGATGTTGCGGTTCCCTCGGTTCCCAATCTTTTCGGCTGGGCGGATGAAGACGGCAAATTCGCCGATCTCACCGGCCTCAAGATGGATGATGCCCATAAGAACAAGACCTATACCGCGGTTCTCAAATCCGACGAAATCGACGTTACTCTCAGCGGTAACGGCGGTAAGGTTGACGGTCAGGATTCAAAAACCGTCAAAATAAAATACGGCGACGGATTCGACCCCTCCAAATATACCGCAACCAAGAGCGGCGATGAATTCCACGGCTGGTCAATCAATACAGCTCACATCGAAAAGGTTTACCAGTTCACAGGCACCAAACCCGTAACCGCTGAAGCCTGCTGGAACGACAACGTGCTTACGGTTTACATCCCCAACGCCGACGGCGGTCTCTCGCCCCTCTATCAGGAAGTCGGCGGTCAGGGCGAAGTCTGCACAGCGGAAAGAGCTGCGTCGATAACCGAATCAGCTTTTGCCGCTCTTGCCGAAAAGGGCAAGGATGTTTCGGGCTTCGGAGTTGATCTCGATCCCGTTCAGGGCGGCGCTCTCGGCTTCATAGCCGCAAACGGCGACGGCACATATACCTTCATGGCCTTCAGAGGAAATAACGCGAAGAAGGTTATATTCGGCCAGACAAAGGCCCTCATCCTCAAGGTTACTCTTTCGCTCAACGTCAGCTTCCACTACCCCGTCTTTGACGAAGAGGGTAACTGGGACGGCGAAGCCTGGGAAGACTACAGACTTCTCAAGCCGGACGCTGTTGCCATCACGGCCACCGATGCCGAGGCAGCCTACGGCGACGACGCTTATGAAGACTACAGCGACTCATATAACACTTATCTTGATTACAGCGCCCTTGACGGGGAGACCGTTGATATAACAAAGATTCAGACCGGTCTTTACAGCTATATTCCCACCACCGGAGCTCCTCTTCCCGAGGATGAGTATGACCCCAACGGAAGCTTCATCGTTGATATAGCCAGACTCAAGACTCTCGATCAGGATAAGAACGAGACAATCAAATATCACTACAACCAGTCCTTCATCGACGGCGAAGGAAATCTCTACGATATCCAGAGAACAGGTACCGGCAACGGCATCGTCATCAGACGTTCGAATCACTCCGATGACTTCAATCAGTTTGATGTCTATACCTATCCTTCACCCAAAGTTTTCCGCCTTTCGGTCAACTGTGTAACCTCAAAGACAGACTCCTCAAACAACGACTACATCGTTTCCAAGGAGTTCCACTACGGCGACACAATCACCGAGAAGGATCTCGCGACGCTCTTCAGCGGCAACCTTGACAGCGAAACCTTCGCTCTTTCCGAGCTCAAGAAGGACGGCGCCAAGGTCAGACTCGCGGGCTACTCGCTCAAGGAAATCTGGTACGGCGAAAACAACCTTACAAGCGGCGGCTCATTCACAATCGATGCCTCCAACTATGATAAGACCAAGCCCGTACAGGGTATAAACGTTATCTCCCTGACCGGCGTATTTGACGCGAGAAGCTTCACCGTCAAAGTCAAATACAAGAATGCCGCCGGCAAGGATGTTGACCTCGTTGAAAAGATCTTCAAGGGCAACGAAACAATAGAATATTCATCACTCGTCACAAGCGAACTCGAAGCAAAGGTCAACGCAGACTGCCCGGAGGGCAAGATGGTTGACACAACAGCTCTCGTTGACGCAAAGGGCACCAGCTACAACAAAGTCAGCGCTTATGAGTGCCCGGCCGTTCTCTACATCAAATACACAACCGACCAGAGAAACGCATTCATAGACTTCGCAAACGGCAAGCCCGAAGAGGGACGCGGATATCTCCAGAGAACTCTCTACTACGGCACCAAGCTCTACCGCGAAGACTTCGACCCCGACTCAACAGAATACGGTCAGGACGATTACTGGTACAACAAGCACCTCGTCTCCGGTCAGACCACCTTCTCAACAAGGCCCAAGAAGGTTCCCGTTCTCGATAAAGACGGCAAACCCACTTATGAGCCCGTATATGAGCCCGTGCTCGACGAAGACAAGAATCCCGTTCTCGACGACGCAGGCGAGCCCAAGATGCAGGTCAAGATAGATTCCGATACCGGCGAAATCGTTTATGACAAAGATAAGCCCATCCTTACGGATCCCAAGGGCGACACCGTCCAGAGGCCTTACAGAAACTGCGAATTCATGGGCGCAAAAGCCTATCACCTTGATTATCCCGTATCCAACTGGTCCGATATGCCCGATGAATCCGAATGGATTGAAGGATATGAGAATGAAGAATGCGCTCTTCACAACACCAGCATTCTTCAGTATCAGTGGAAACCTGACAGCGACTTCCTCTTCCGTGTTTACAACACCGACGGCGTAGGCCTTCAGCTCTCAATCAGCCCGTTCTCAATCTCCATTGATACCAACGGCTGCCTCTACTCGGCGCTCGGCAAAGACTTCAGATGGTATTACTGGGATGTTAACGGCAAGCCCTGCCAGAAAGGCGGCGGTATGCTCAATACCAAACGCGAAGAGCAGGTAATCATTCTCCTTCTGCCCGCAAGCGAAAAGATTGAAATCCCCGTTGAGGGAGACGCAGACGGCGAGCCGCAGGTCAAGACCTCGACAAGCTGGTACTTCACCGCTTTCCCGCTTGCCAAAGACTTCCTGAAGCCCTCGCTTATCCCGACGCTTCTTCCCACAATTCTCAAGGCCGTAAGAGGTCTTATCAACTGATAAACTCACATATTCTATTTCCTAAGGAGGAATGTAATAATGGCATACAAAATCAGTGACGATTGCATTTCCTGCGGCGCTTGCGCAGCAGAATGCCCCGTAGAAGCCATTGCGGAAGGCGACGGCAAATACGCCATCGATGCAGATAAGTGCATTGAGTGCGGCGCTTGCGCAGATGCCTGCCCCGTAGGAGCTCCCTCGGCTGAATAATCGCAACCAAACCCGCGCCGCCCGCTCAGGGCGGGCGGCGTGAAGGCCGACTGAAACGGAAACCGCAGGGTTTCCTTGACATAACAAATCAGAATTGAAGAGAAAGCAGGTAGAATGTTTTGAAAATGAAAAAAGTTCTTGCTTCCGTTATCGCTGTGCTTCTTGCATTCAGCGTTATTCTGCCGGCGGTCGCAGACAACACCGAAGGTCTCGTCGACAGCAATCCGACTGCAACAGGCACAGACGCTCCGTATGATGACGGCGTAACTCCCACAGATGATATTCCGGACGCAACCGCAACAGATACCGCTCCTGTTTCATCCCCGACCGACGGGCCTGATGACGGTGTCACCCCCACGGATGAGCCCGCTGTCGCAACCGCGACAGATACCGCTCCCGTCGCGACTGAGACAGACGATACACCGGTTGCAACCGAGACGGATAACACACCGACCGCAACCGCAACCGACGACAAGCCCGGCACTCCCGACACCCCCGTCGTTCCCCCGGCCATAGACGACACTCCCACTCCCGCGGCTCCCTCAGACGACTACGATTTCGAGAGAGACCCGAAGTTAAAATATGATCCCGCGGCAAGCGAAGCCGGCGAATACGCCTGGGGCGCTCCTTCTCCCGCTATCTACAGCATAATTGAAAAGAAGGTTTATACCATTGCCGGTATCCCCACCAGAGAGAATGAATTCACCGGTGCGACAGAGCCCGCTCTCGTTGACTTAACCAACGTTGATAACCCCGAATATGAAGGCGTTACCCTTGCGGCTTTCTACACCTTCAAGTGCCCCGAATGCGGAAACGCTGTCGGCGCAACATCGGTCTATGATATCTACAGAGAAGGTCAGGGCAACTGTGTCCACTGCGGCAAGCTCCTTCCCAACCCCGAGACCGTCAAGATTTACCGTATGATTATCGTTGACCCCAACAGCCCTCACAAGAAGACCATGAAGGGTTACGATTTCACAAAGGTTGCCAAGGAAGTTTACGGCGCAACAGCCGGGCTTTACGGCGACGGCAAGGATCTCCCCGAGCAGTATATGATTTTCACCGAGAAAACCCTTGAAGGAACAGACAGCACCTACACCGTCTATTCCGATTTCTATACAAGCGGTCTTCACGGCGATTTCAAAGAAGGCTTTATGGCGAGACTCATGCTCTTCATCGTCAGATTCATAGTATGGCTCACTCCCAGAGCTCAGAGCTTCGATGAATCCGGCTACAACGCATTTGTCTGGAAGATCAGACTCACGCTTGCAGAAGGCCTTGAGAAGCTTCTCTCCGGATTCGTTTCCGGCAGAGGATAAAACTGCATAACGGTTAAACACAAAAACGCTTGCAGGGCGATGCCCTGCAAGCGTTTCTCTTTTATCCGGCTGTTAAATTTTACTGTCGTATTTCGCGGCGAGACGCCCGGCGATTTCAATCGTGTCGCCGTCCGAGGGCGGCTCCGGGTCTGCGGTCCTGAGCCAGTTCTGCTCAAATTCCGCGTAGGATTTATAAAACGGGCTGCGATATACGTTGCGGTCATTATACTGCTTCTT
>CACZTQ010000100.1 GCA_902784155.1 Oscillospiraceae bacterium | reverse complement strand
GGCTCGAACTCGCTACCTCCACCTTGGCAAGGTGGCGCTCTACCAGATGAGCTACATCCGCAATTGCAAGGCGTATTATAACAGAGCTTCAAATGTTTGTCAAGAAAAAATTTTTGACCGTTTTTGCCGATTTTTGTCATTTTACTATTTATTTATTTAAAATAATATGTTATACTCTCATTGATTATGGAGTTTTATACCCATATATCCAAATTAAACGATACGGAGTACCGAAATGGAAAAATATCTTATCAACCCCAACGAAAAGAAATCGGTCATCAGCAAGGATATTTACGGCAGCTTTTCCGAGCATCTGGGCAGATGTATCTATGAAGGCCTTTTTGTCGGAAAGGATTCCGCAATCCCCAACGTCAACGGTATGAGGACCGATATGGTCAACGCCCTCAGAGAGATGGGGCTTCCCGTGCTCAGATGGCCGGGCGGATGCTTCGCCGACGAATATCACTGGCAGGACGGCATCGGCGACCCCTCCGGCAGAAAAAAGATGATAAATACCCACTGGGGCGGAGTGATTGAGGATAACAGCTTCGGTACTCATGAATTCTTTGAGCTTTGCAGCCAGCTCGGATGCGACGCCTACGTCAACGGAAATGTCGGCAGCGGCACCGTCAGGGAAATGAGCGAGTGGGTTGAATATATGACCTTCCCCGGAGAGTCTCCGCTCGCAAACCTCAGAAGGAAAAACGGCAGGGATGAGCCCTGGAAAGTAAAGTATTTCGGAGTCGGCAACGAAAACTGGGGCTGCGGCGGCAATATGGAGCCCTCCTACTACGCGGATGAATACAGACGCTATCAGACCTATGTCCGCAACTACGGCGGAAGCGACAGGATTTACAGAATCGCCTGCGGACCCAACGCCGAGGATTACAACTGGACCGAGACCCTTATGAAGAAGGCCGCGTGGCATATGGACGGTCTGTCGCTTCACTACTACACGGTCACTCACGACTGGGACCGCAAGGGAAGCGCGACGGAATTCTCAAAGGATGAATACTACAAGACTCTGCGCAAGGCCTATCATATCGAAGAGATAATCCGCAGACATCTCGAGATAATGAACAGATACGACCCGTCAAAGAGAGTCAATCTCATCGTTGACGAGTGGGGCACCTGGCACGATGTTGAGCCCGGCACGAATCCCGGCTTCCTCTATCAGCAGAATACGATGCGCGACGCTCTTGTGGCGGCGCTCACTCTCAATATATTCAACAAGCATTCGGACCGTATCAGGATGTGCAACATCGCCCAGACGGTCAACGTCCTTCAGTCAATCGCGCTCACGGACGGCGCGGATATGGTGCTCACACCCACTTACTATGTCTTCAAGATGTTCAAGGAGCATCAGCAGAATACTCTGCTCGGCTCATTCCTCACGAGCTCCGAGGCCGGCAGCGATTCCGACAGGCTGCCTCAGCTTATCGAGAGCGCTTCAATCGGCTCCGACGGAGTCATCTGCTCAACGCTTGCGAATACAAGCGCCGATGAGACGGCCGAGATAAAATGCCAGATAGCCGACAGCGCCGTCAAAGAAATCAGAGCGGAAATTCTCACGGGCGCCATTGACGCTTTCAATACATTCGAGAATAAATCCTCTGTCGTCACAGAGAAATTCACGGCGTTCGAAAAAACGGCAGACGGCTTCACCGCGAAGATTCCGCCCTGCTCAGTCGTTAAATTCTCTGTTGAAATATGAACGAAGAGGAGAGGGTATGCCGCAGATGCCTGCTCATTGAGAGCGGGAAGGACGGCATTATGCTCGACATACGCAAAAGGATAGAGAATCTTTCCGAAGAAGAAAAATCTTCCGCCGGAGTTTACGATTCGCGCCTTGCGGTATGTAAGAATTGCGATTATCTTGTCGGCGGGACCTGTATGAAATGCGGATGCTACCCGGAATTCAGAGCGGCATTCAGAAAGCAGAGATGTCCCGCAAACAAATGGAGTTAAAAACAAGAGGTACCCCGATGAAACTTAAAAACACGATAATTATTGCTCTCGGTATGTTAACGCTGATGCTCGCCTCCTGCGGGCTTCCTTCGATTCAGAAGACCGATACGGGTGAGAGCGAAACGGCCGAAGCCGTATCCGCAACGGATGCCGCAGAGGAGGCAACGGCGACCGACGCCGGCGCTTTCACGGCAACGGACGCTGCCGCAGCCGTCAGAATCATCGAAGTCATAGACGATATAACCGAGACGGTCACTGATGTTCTTACCACCGTTATCACAACCGAGCCCGAGACCGAAAAAGAGACCGCAACCACCACCGCGCCGTCAACAACCGAAACTACCACGGCGCCGACAACGGCTCCTCAGACAACTGCGCCTGCGGTATCGACGGTTGACAACGGCTTTGACGGATACAGCGGAAGGGTTGAGACCGTCAACAGGACCTATACATCCGATCTTAAATACGGCGTTGACCTTCACAGGCACGTCACCATTTATTACGGCTTTGACAGCAACGGCAAGAGATACGTGCTCAAGGAGGAGGAGACGGGCAGGAGCTACGACCGCTCCACATACATCGCTTCCTATAACGACCTTCTTCCCGCCGCAAGGCAAAACAGGCAGAATTTCAGAGCGATGATAAACGAGATACTGCGCCTTACCAACAATATGAGGGCAGAGAAGGGCATCGCGCCGCTCAGGCTTGACGAGAAGCTTACCGAGCAGGCGAATGTCAGAGCCGAGGAGATTGCCTGGTCCGGCAAACACAGCCATTACAGGCCCAACCTCAAGAGCTTCTCCTCAATCTTTTATGATAATGGCTACGATACGGGATTTTCGGGCGAGAATCTCGGCTGGTATTACGCGACGGCCGCCGAGGTGTGCGCCGCGTGGAAGGCTTCTCAGGGGCACTATGAGAATATTATCAACCCCAGATTCACAAAGATAGGCATAGGCGTGGCCAAAGAGGCGGACCCGACAAAGAATTACGCCTTCGTGCAGCATTTCTACGGCGAATAAGGCGGGCCTGTTATGGATATAAGACTCGGTGACAGACTCCTGATGCGAAAGCCGCACCCCTGCGGAAGCAATGAATTCACCGTCACAAGAACAGGGGCGGATATCAGGATAAAATGCGCCGGATGCGGGCGCGAGGTTATGCTCGACCGCGTCAGGCTTGAGAAGAATATCAAGAAAGTAATGCGTGAAGAAGATGCTTGAAAAGCTCAGGGAGGTTGAGCAGCGCTATGAGTTTCTCAACGAGAGGCTCTGCGACGGCAACATCGCCTCCGATATCGAAGAATACAAAAATATAATGCAGGAGCTCAAGAATCTCACCCCCGTTGTCGAGAAATACCGCGAATACAAAAAGCTTGAGGCGGATATGAACGAGGCGAAGAGCCTTCTTGACAGCGGCGGTCTCGAACCCGATTTCAAAGAGATGGTGAGAGAAGAGTTTGAATACGCGAAGGACAGGGTCGCGGAATGCTCCGGGGAGCTCAAGACTCTGCTCCTGCCGCGCGACCCGAATGACGACAGGAACGTCATAGTCGAAATCAGGGCGGGAGCCGGCGGAGAAGAGGCATCTCTCTTCGCGGGCGTGCTTTTCAGGATGTATTCCATGTACGCCGAGGCAAAGGGCTTCAGATGCGAGGTCATCAGCGAAAACGCGACCGAGCTCGGCGGCTTCAAGGAAATCAGCTTCATGATAGAGGGTGAGGGAGCTTATTCCCGCCTCAAATTCGAGAGCGGAGTCCACAGGGTGCAGAGAGTGCCCGAGACAGAGAGCCAGGGGCGCATACAGACCTCAACCGCGACGGTTGCCGTGCTTCCCGAGGCAGAGGATGTGGATGTTGAAATAAACCCGTCG
>CACZTQ010000099.1 GCA_902784155.1 Oscillospiraceae bacterium | reverse complement strand
TACGGCGCAGAAGAAAAGAAGCGCGGCAATACCCTCTCTTCGGGCGTTGCATATCTTGAATGGAACAATGCAAAAGTCAATATCATTGACACCCCGGGTCTTTTTGATTTCGCAGGCGGTCTCAGTGAAGGCATCAGAGCGGCTGAAACAGCCCTCATCGTTCTCGCATCCGGCGCAGGCGTTGATGTCGGTACCGAAAAGGCTTTCAAGGCTGCATCAAAGAGAAATATAGCCAAGGTTTTCGCAATCACCCGTTGCGATGATAACGCGGATTTCAATTCAACTCTCGCAGCGCTCACCGATGAATACGGCCCCAGCGTCTGCCCCGTAGTTGTTCCTTTTGTTGAGGGCGGCAAAGTATCCTGCTATGTTGACCTTCTTACAGGCAAGGCTTTCGCTTACAATAACGGCAAGGCCACCGAGGCTGCCTTCCCCGCAGACGACGGCATCGCAACGCTCAAGGCCGCTTTCACAGAAGCAGTTGCCTCCGCCGATGAAGAGCTTATGGAGAAGTTCTTTATGGATGAGGAGCTCACAGCCGACGAAATCGCGCGCGGTCTCAAGGCCGGCGTTGCGGCGGGAGACATCTATCCCGTATTCGCCTGCTCGGGTTATAACACCGACGCTGTCGATCTTCTCCTCAACGGTATCGTAGCCATCACTCCCGACGCCGCTTCCGCAGCCGGCGAAGGCGATCTCAAGTGCGATGAAAACGGTCCTCTTGCGGCTGTCTGCTTCAAGACTCTTGATGACGGTTACGGCGGATGGTCATTCTTCAAGGTTGTCTCCGGTAAGCTTACCGCCGACGTTCCCGCTTACAACAGCAGGACCGAGAAGAGCGAAAAGATGGGCAAAATGTATTTTGTCAAGGGTATAGTCAAGGATAAGGAAGAAGCCACCTGCATCCCCGCCGGCGATATCGGCGTTGTAACAAAGCTTGAAGGCTTCAGAACCGGCGACACCCTCTGCGCCGCAAAGGCAGATATAAATCTCGGCGGTCCCATTTATCCGACTCCCTGCTTCTCCAAAGCCATCAAGGCCAAGAAGAACGGCGAGGAAGACAAGATTGCCCAGCAGATCAACAAGATAGTTGTTGAAGATCCCACAATCACATTTGTTCAGAATGTTGAAACACGTCAGCAGGTCATCTCCGGTCTCGGCGATCAGCATCTTGCGGCTGCTCTCAGCAAGCTGACAGTTGAATATGAGCTCTCCAATCCCAAGGTTGCATACAGAGAGACAATCAGCGCCGTATATGACGCTCACGGACGCCATAAGAAGCAGTCCGGCGGCAGCGGCCAGTTCGGTGACGTATGGATCCGCTTTGAGCCCATGGAGGGTGACGGCTTTGAATTCCTCGATGAAGTTGTCGGCGGCGCAGTTCCCAGAAACTTCATCCCCTCTGTCGAAAAAGGTCTCAGACAGGCAATCGAAAAAGGTCCCCTTTCTGGCAGCAAGGTTGTCGGCATAAGAGCCGCTCTTCACGACGGACAGTCTCACCCCGTTGACTCCAACGATATGGCGTTCCAGACAGCGGCCAAGCTCGCTTTCAAAGAAGCCATGCAGAACGCAAGACCCAAGCTCCTTGAGCCCTACGGCACCCTCAAGGTTACTCTTCCCAGTGAGAATATCGGCGACATCACCAGCGATATCATCAAGAGACGCGGCCGTCCTCTCGGCCAGAACACAAGCGCAGACGACCCCAAGCTTCAGGAACTTGATTTTGATGTTCCCATGGGCGAAATGGGAGACTTTGCAACAGTTCTCCGCTCAACCACAATCGGCAGAGGCTCATACACATTTGAGTTCACTCATTATGAAGTTTCTCCCGACGATGTTGCAAGGAAGGTCATCGAGGCCGCAAAGGCAGAGGCCGAAGAATAATATTCACGCAGCTTCCCCGGTGTCCCGCTCAGCGGGATGCCGGGTTTTTGCTTTTCATCCCCGCTTTTAAAGGCGTTACCGCCGTACCCGGATACGGAGCAAAATACAAAACCCGCAATCTCTTACGGAAAAGGACTGCGGGATTTATCCGTCTCAAAACACTTGACAAAACGTCTTTAATTTTATAAAATAAAATCCCGGATAATACGGCATCAAGTGTTTTATATATAAGGAGAAATTAAAAAATGAAAAAGAGAATATTATCAATAATTCTTTGCGCGGCTCTTATATTCACATCTGTCGCTGTCTGCGCCTCGGCCGTCACCGTCGGAAGCGGGCTGGCCGCGCTCAGAGCCCAGTGGAAGAGAGATGTCGGGCCGTCCGTCAACGGAGTAAAGCACGAATACAGCTACTTCGTCCCCGACTGCGACCCCGATAAATCCTGCCCGCTTGTCGTCTTCCTTGCCGGAGCCGGTGAGGGAAGCTCCTCGGGTCAGGAGCTTCGCGCAAATGATTTTGCCTACTGGTCAAGCGAAGAGTATCAGGCAAGAGCAACCGGCGGAAACGGAATGTATCTGCTCATCATCAAGGCGAATGAACCCGTCTATTTTGATTCCTGCCCGCTTGAGCCCCTCTTCCAGACTGTAAAATCTTTTGTTGATAAATATGATAATATAGACAGAAACCGCATTACGGTATTCGGATGGTGTCTCGGCGCCAGCGGAGCCAAGCGCCTTGCGCTCGCTCATCCCGAATTTTTCAGCGGTCTCGCTTTCTTCTCACCTATGACGAGTCTCAACGCCGAGGAATGCGAAACCCTCAAGAATACGAGAGTATGGCTTTTCTCAAGCTATCTTGACGTCTATTCATTCTATCCCATCAACAACGGAGCCACATGGAGAAATCTCAAGAGAAACACGGCGGATAAGAGCAATATAAGGTCAACCACAAGCTTAATCGCTCCCCGCGTGACATATTTCCTCAGCCATCACACCTGGCGTATAGCTGAGAGGGACTATGAGCCTTCCGCGCAGGCGCAGTATATCTTCCTCAGAACGGTTGACGGAAGCGGCAAATCCGTCAGTCCGGACGGAGTCATCGCTTTCATGACAGACCGTAAAGGATTCACTCCCGATACGCCCGATGAGCCCGACATCCCGGAGAATCCCGAAATCCCGACAAGCACGGATGCTCCCGAAGTCTCAACGGATACCGACACTCCCGAGGTTTCCACAAACACGGACGCCCCTGAAGTTACCACAAACACCGACGCGCCCGAGGTTTCCACAAATACGGATGCGCCCGTATCCACAAGCACCGACGCCCCCGAAGTTACCACCGGTACCGACGCGCCTGCGGATACCCCGACCGGCACAGACGCTCCCGCATCCTCCGGCGGCGGAGAATAATAACGGTTCATAAAACAGCTTCGGAGCTGCCATACGGCAGCTCCGATTTTTATTATATTCTGTTTAATATATTATTCCTTTATAATTCTTATCGGCATACTCATAACTTTTTATGTCGCCGATATCGTATCTGCTGCCGGGCATCTCCATACTGTAAACAATCGAGTGAGAGCACATCCAGCTGACAAGGCTTCCGGGGGCGTCAACGCCGCAGCCGTCCTCTATCGCTTCGCCGATTCTCGCTAAATCCGCGGCGGTGTAATAATAAAACGGTGGAGTGCACCAGTCTGATTTCGGATTCTGCGGCTTCTCTTCAAAAGACACCAGCAGCCCGTCATCATTCACCTCTGAGATTCCGCTCTTGCGCAGGCGGTCAATATCCTTTTCGGAGTATCTCATCGTGCAGGACGTTCCCTTGCTCAGGGCGTAATTGATAAACTTTGTCAGGCTGAAATCGAGCACATTGTCGCCCGCGATGACAAGGGTGTCTTCCTTTATATTGCAGGTCTCGACCGCGAGCTGAATATCCTTGACGGCTCCGAGACGCGTTTCGTTAGTATAGGTGCCGTCGGCCTTCACGGTGACGCGGGGCTTCTTTTCGCGCGCCCATTCCTCAAAGATACCGGCGAATTTTGAGTTTGTAACCACTATATATTCATCGACTCTGCCGCACGTCTCGATATCGTCAATGAGGCGGTCGAGAATTGTCACTCCTCCGATTTTGAGCAGAGGTTTCGGAAAATTCTCCGTCAGAGGATAAAGGCGCGTGGCATAGCCCGCGGCAAGAATGATGCATTTCATAGTTTATCCCTTTCCGCCGTACCGTCGGCCGTGTCGCAGATAAAGACCTTGTATTTATCCGCAAGATACGGGAATTCGCTCAGATACTTTTGCGAGACGGATTCGGCAATGCTCTGCTCAAAGGCGGGGTCAATCAGGGCGAGACAGCAGCCCTTGAAGCCGGCTCCGGCGAATCTGCCGCCGTATATTCCGGGAGTCTGTGTCATAATCTCATAGAGCTTTATCTGCTCGGGCGCGCCCGATTCCCAGTTGACAATGCTGCTTTTGCCCGATTCAAACGAGAGACGTCCGAATTCCTCTATATCGCCCCTGCGCCAGGCCTCTACTCCGTCTTTGACTCTGTCAAACTCGGTGTACCAGTGCTCGCAGCGCTTTTCCCAGCTGACGGGCAGTTTGTCTTTATATCTGTCGTAGATTTCGCGGGGAACATTTCTCGCGAGAGCCTCTTTGAATTTGCCGTATTCCATACCGGAGAAGGCCTGCAGTGCGTAAACGCCCGCCTTCAGCTCATCGACTCTCATATTGTATTTTGAGCCGACAAGGCTGTGCTCAAGGCCGCTGAAGAATATTGCGATTTTAAACGGTTTCATATTCTCCGGCGCGGGAATCAGTTCATAAGAATCGTCAAGGGTGTCAAGGAAGAGGAGATTATTCTTTTTGCAGAGCACCTCGCAGCTCTGGTCGAGCTTTCCGATTGAAACGCCTACATAATTCTTTTCGGCGTCAAACGCGATGTCAATCATCTCGCGCGCCGTGAGGCGGATGCCGTTCACGTCGCACAGGGCGGAGAGAAACGCGAGAGTAACCGCGGCCGAGGAGCTGAGGCCCCCTATGGGAAGGCTTCCGTCAATAACTCCGCACACGCCCGTATTCAGAGCGTATTTTTTTGAAAGCGAGCGGGTTGCTCCGCGAAGATAATCCGCCCAGTCGCCCTCTTTTTCTTTGGGGACGGAGGATATATGCCACTGGGCGCGCTTTGACAACTGAAGAGAATTCATTTCAACCACGCCGTTCTTTTTGGGGCGGTAGGCAATGTGAATCCCCTTGTCAATCGCAAAGCCGCTTATCAGGCCGAGATTGTGGTCGGAGTGGGCGCCGATGGGGCAGATTCTGTAGGGGCAGAAGGAAAGTCCCTCGGGCTCTCTTGAATATATCTCAAAGAATCGTTCCTGACATCTCAGGTCAGCCATAACAAGACCTCCCGCTTATTTTTTGAAATAATAGTTCTTATACCAGAGCGCGAAATTTCTCAGACCCGCGCGGATTCCGATTCCGGGCGTGAAGCCGTAGTCTCTTTCGAGCGCGGAGCTGTCGGCATAGGTGACGGGCACATCGCCCGGCTGCATCGGAACGAGTTCCTTATGCCCTTCAAAGTCAAAGTCCTCCGGCAAAACTCCCGCATCGACAAGCTCGCGGCACAGGGTATCGACAAAGTCGGTCAGCTTTTCGGGCTTTCCGCCGCCGATGTTATAGACGGCGTAGGGAGGTACGGGCAGCCCGTCCTCACCCTTCATACGGGCGGGGGCACCCTTTATGACTCTCGTGATTCCCTCGACAATATCGTCAATATATGTGAAATCACGCATACAGTTTCCGTAATTGAATATCTTGATTTTATCGTTTCTCACAAGCCTGTCCGCCGCGGAAAAATAAAACATATCGGGCCTTCCGGCGGGGCCGTAAACGGTGAAAAATCTGAGCCCTGTTGAGGGAATATCAAACAGCTTCGAGTAGGCGTGAGCCATGAGCTCGTTGCTCTTCTTTGTCGCGGCGTAGAGTGAAACGGGGTTATCCACATTGTCCTCAACGCTGAAGGGGACCTTGGTGTTTCCGCCGTAAACCGATGAGGATGAGGCATAGACAAGATGCTCGACTCCGCCGCTGCCCGCGTCGTATGAATGCCTGCACGCCTCAAGGATATTATAGAAGCCGATGATGTTTGACTCGATATATACACCGGGGTTATCTATTGAGTATCTGACTCCCGCGCGCGCGGCGAGGTTGACAACGATTTCGGGCCTGTATTTTTCAAAAATCCTGTCGAGCTTCTGCTTATCGGATATCGAGCATTTTATGAACTCAAAATCGTTTGAATAATCCTTCTGAGCCGCCTTGCGCACGAGCGAGAGGCGGTATTTTTTGAGCTCGACATCATAATAATCATTGAGGTTGTCTATTCCGATTATCCTCATATTGAGAGGCCCGCCGTTTTCGTCCTTCTCCTCAACGAGGCGCTTTGAAAGAGCGGCTCCGATGAAGCCCGCGGCGCCCGTGACAAGCACGGTTTTATTCTTTAAGCTGACTGCTGTTTTCATATTATCACCTGCCGTAGAGATTATAAGATATTTTATAATATATGTCAATTCATAAAAATAAAGCCGGAAGTCATACGGGACTTTCGGCTTCGGTTTCTTTATAATCCGAGGGAACATAAAACATATTGACAAGCATCTCTTTGAGAGCGTCCTCATCGGGGTAGAATTCCATAAATTCCTCTCCGACAACCGCTTCGCCCTCAATGGGCTTAACGGCGGCGAGGCTGTAATCGAGCAGCTCATCGGCGAGCTGTCTGAAGGAGGAGGCGCTGAAATCGGTAACCATATACTGTGAAAGCTTCACGGTGACCTCGACGGCGAAATCCTCGTCGTTCTTTGCCTTCTCTTTGACTTTGTCAAACAGCGCTCTTATATATTGCCTCTGGCGCTCCATACGGTGCATATTGGTCTTATCCTCGAGAGTTGAACGCGCTCTGACATAGGCAAGCGCCCGCTCTCCGGTGAGGGTGTATTCCGCGCCCTCCTGCATTTCGGGGTCAACGGATGTGAAATCATCCATGAGCTTTACGGTTACGCCGTCAACCATATCGTTGAGCTCAGCGACCGCGTCCATCGTGATGGAAACATAGTTGTCTATCGGAAGCTCATAGAGATAATCGGATACAGCCTTGACCGTGTTGCGGCAGCTGTCGTGACCGCCCGAGCCGTAGTTATATGACAGGGCGAGCTGCGCCTTCTGAGAGGAAATGACCTGCCCCGCAACGCCCAGCACCTGAATATCCGCCATGGTATCGCGGTTGATATGAATGGCCTGGATGTTGCTGTTGGTCTTGTCAATCATGAGCAGCAGAATGAAGTCCGCTCTCTGGTCGTTGTTGTAGGAATTCCTTTCGACCTGTGAAGAAAACTTATCAAGACCAATAACGAGCACGGTCTCGATGTCTCGTCTGAGTTCGTACCATTGCCCGTTATATCTTATCATTTTCTTTTCTTCTTCAAGCGTAACAACTTCCGGTCCGCTGTCCCGGTCACGGTTATTCTCCCATTTTCTGACAGCGAACATTCCGCCCGCGACAACGAACACGAAAACTGTAAGCGCAAGAACTTTATAAATCGTTCCCTTGCGAGAAGAATTTCTCATTATTTTTCTTCAGCTTTTTTTCTCTTGGCTGCGATGAAAATCAGAGCGCCGCAGCTGAGAGCGATTACGCCTGCCACGCCCGCAACGCCGAAGAGATCGTATGTTGAGGGGGAGGTGGGCTCTGAATAAGCGGAAGCGTCAACAACGATTGCAAACGGTGAGAGGTTGCCGATTCTGAAGATAAGGTTGTGACCGAATATGGTGATGTCACGGACTATCTCCCAGCCTGCCTCGCTGTAGTGAAGAAGAGCAACAAAGTGTGAAAGGTCAAAGTCACCCAGGGTGATTGTAGCCTCACGCATGAGCTTGCCTGTTTTGCAGGTAAGGTCAAAGATGTTGCTGACGGCAAGGTCGCCGATGCAGGTTGAGCTGAAGCCGGCTATCTCGCCGAAGATTCTGCTGATTATATTTGTGTCGAGAAGATCGCTGTAAGCTGTCTCAATCTTTGTCCTCGAAATCTTCTCAAGAACATTTCTCTTAATGAACGGTGTAAAGAGAATCTCGAGCGCGTTGCCGGGATCATACCAGGCGGAAATGATTCTGCCCTCGTAATTCATCTCGGGGCTCTGAACAAACTGGCCTTCACCGTGGTCGCCGTATGCAGCAAACGAGCTTACCATAAAGGTAAACGCAACAAGCACGGCAAGAATTGCAGATATAATTCTTTTCATAAAAACATCCCTTTCGTTAATTAAGGATAACTCCCTATAATAATATTCGTTTTATTATATCATTTATTTTCTAATTTTGCAAGTACTAAATATCTTTTGGAATAATTTCCTTTAAGGCAGGTTGAAAGCACCAGGATTTTGTCATTTCCGTCAGCTTTGTCGTCGCTTATATTGACGCTGAATTCCCTTGAGGTATATACGCTTTCGAGGAATTCGTCAACCTTTCCGGTATCCTTGAATCTGTCATAGTGATAAAGGATATGCGTGCTGTCATAGGGGGTCGCCGCGAAGACCTTGTATTTCAGCTCTTTTTCGGGGGTGTAGATGATAATGTCATCATACCTCTCAAAGGTATCCTCATCCGAATAAAGCTGCTGAAGGCTGCCGAACATACTCCCGTCGAGAATCGCGTGGCCGTAAATAACCGTTACCGGGTCGTTGAAGGTTTTGGTGTTGTAAACGTGCTCGGTAAAAAGAGTGCCTGAGTTTGCGAATTTTCCGTAAAGGTCGTGCCTGAGATACCGGCTGTCGTTTTCGGCGCTCTGCGCTATGGGGTAGTTTACGTTTGTGCCCGGTATGGTTATCCAGGCGTACATATCGCCGGTGATTTTGCCGTATCTCTCAAAATCAACCGGAGTCCTGTAGCTGCCGTCTTTGTTTGTCTGCGAGGTTATTGCCTCCTCAATGACGGCGCCCTCTTCTTCAATCGTCCCCGTCTTTCCCGAAAACCATCCGCCGCGTTTACCCTGCGGGGATTCGCCCGTCACGGATTCTTCTCCGCCTTCGGGGTTATCGCCTGAGTCGGGGTTTACGATTCTGCTGATTATCTCGGGAATCACCGCGGGCAGGTCTTTTACGGTATTCCCCGTCTTTTTAAGGGCGAGGAAAAAGAACGAGAAGACCGCGGCAATGACAAAGATTATGCAGAATATAATAAATACAGTTCTTTTCTTCATATATTATCCTCCAGAAGCGAGGCGCTTGAAACAGCGAAATCCTCAAAGAAACCGCTTCCGAATTTCTTTGTGACCGCCTTTTCAAAAAGGTCGTAGTCGGGCGGTCTCGTTACTGTGTTGTGGCAGTCGGTGCCCACGGCGTGAATCATTCCGTCGCGCAGCATCCTCAGAGCCTTCCTGCAGGTTTTTCTTTCGGCAAAGAATCCCGTGTTTGTCTGCATCAGAATTCCCTGACTCAGAAGCTCCTCAAGGGTATTCCTGCGCATATATTTAAAAAATCTCTCGATATGCGCAAGCATAAGGATTATATCGCCCGAGCAGCTGAGCTCGCACAGCTCCCGCTCCATATAATCGGTCCACGGGGTGAATGTCATCTCGAGCAGCAGCAGCTTTGTGCCCTCAAGTCTCAGCTCTTCAAGGCCGCTCATACGGCTTATGCCGCTGTAATATCTTACCTCCGCCCCGAGGCGTATATCCTCAATCGGCAGAGGGCCCGCCTGTTTCAGGCTCTCGTATGCCGCCTGCCTCTTTTCGATGAATTCCCGGGGCGAGCGCCTTTCGGCGTTGAAGTGAGGCGTTGCGGCAACCGTTTCTATGCCCTGTTTTTTTTGCATGGCGAGCAGCTCGATGCTCTCTTCGACGCAGCTGCTCCCGTCGTCAATTCCGGGCAGAATGTGGCAGTGAAAATCAACTCTCATAAGCTTTTATCAATCCGGAACTTCCCTGTAATACTTGGAGTAGTATGTGTGTCCGTATTTTCTGTAGTATCTGCTGTCGCTCTCCTTGACGCCGGTCATCACGAAGCCGAGCACTTTCGCCTCGGACATACGCAGGAGCCTGACGCATTCGTTTATCGAGCGCCTGTCGGTCATATTCTCGTGAACGACGACTATCATACCGTCAAGCTCGGGAGCTATGACGAGCGCGTCGGTGACTATATCGACGGGAGGCAGATCGACTATTATGAAGTCATATTTTGACGAGAGCACCTCGAGCAGTTTTTTCATCCTGCTTGAGCCGAGAAGCTCCGAGGGATTCGGCGGAATATCTCCCGAGGTGATGATATGCCAGTTTTCGTTTACGGGCGTCTTGAAAAAGACGATGCCCATCTTGTCGTTTGAATTGACGAGAATATTCGAGAGGCCTGCCTGAGCCGGTATCTCCATCTTTTTCGCGACGGACGGCAGACGCATATCCGCGTCTATGAGCAGAACTTTCTTGCCCGCTTCGGCGAGCGTATATGAAAGGTTAATTGAAGTGGTGGTTTTTCCTTCGCCTCTGAGCGAGCTTGTGACACCTATGATGCGGCATTTATCCTCATCGGGAAGGGAGAAAAGGATATTCGTTCTCAGCAGCTTATAGGCTTCGGAAGCGGAGAAATTCAGATTCTTGTGCAGCGTTTTGCGCTGCTCGGCTATTGAAATTCCGCTGTTATGTTTCTTGGCCATTTGAATTCTCCTTTCCTTTTTTCTCCGCCGCGTTCTTTGAGGTTTTTCTCGAATTCTGATAATAGTAGCCGTATTTGTTTGACTGCTTCTCAAATAAATCCGGTATCCTCGCGAGAATCGGCAGGTCAAATGTCTGAGTCAGATAGTCGTCATTGTGGATAACGTCGTCAAGCAGCTCGAGAATAATGACGACCGCCGCCGCAAGGAAGGCCCCGACAATGAATCCGAGAGCGGTATTCTTTGTGATATTGGGAGAGACCTTTCTGTTTTTGATGACCGCCTTGTCAACAAGGCGCATCGAGCTGCCGTCGATGATTTCGGCGACTCTGACGGGAAGCACCTCGGCTATGCAGTTGGCGAGTGTCGCCGCCTCCTGCGCGTCCTCGCAGGTAACCGTGATATGGAATACCTCCGTGTTGTTAACGGACGCCGCCGTAATCATATTCGCCAGCTGCTCATAGGAATATTTGACACCCGTCTTTTCGATGACCTGGTTGAGAGTAGTCCTGTTTTTGAGGATTACTATGTAGGTCTTGACGAGGCTCTGCGCGGCGACGATATCCGAAGAGCTGATGCTGAAATTCGTCTTGCCGACAGAGAAGGTGCTGTTATTGACATACATCATTGCCGTTGCGGAATACTGCGGCTTGATTACAAAGGCCGACCAGGTGAAGGCGCCGCCCGCGGCTATAAGCCCGGCAAGAGCAATCAGCCAGATTTTTTTCCACAGAGCCTGAATTATTCTGAACAGGTCAATGGTAAAGGTTTCTTCACCGTTTTCGTTCATGATTCTTTTTTCATTCATGCTGTAAACCACCACCGTTTGAGAAATAATAATATGTTAAACGAAGTCTGATTTTTTAAAGTCCGAAGTATGACTGTATTTCCGCCTCGCGCTGAGCTTCCGACTTCTGAGTGTCCTTTGCCCTGCGCAGCCAGAGACCGATTCTTCCCCTGTGTGTTTTAAGGCTTCTGAAAAGCCGTATGATTACAGCGAAGGGAAAGAGAAACGGGTATTTTTTAAGGCGTGGGAAGCGGTTTTCATAGTCCGCCCTGCTGCGGAATATCTGGCGGACAGCCGCTCTGCCTTTTCCGCCGGCTCTGCCGAGCTCAATGGCCGACATACGCCGCGAATTCCCGTTGAGGGAGGATGAAAAGACATAATCCGCGAGGGCGTCAAGCTTCTCCGAGCCCTCCGCGTCCGAAAACAGATATTCCGAAAGGTCGAGCAGATTCCGCGCGGCCTGCGCTATCCCGTCGCTTTCAAGCTTTTTGTTGACCGCGTCCCAGTCCGGAGCGGGGGAGTGGAGGTGTCTGTAAACCCAGAGGTCGAGTATGTATCTTATCCCGAGACCGCCCCTTGAGAGATTGTAAACCGCGTGGCCAATGAGATTGAGCGCGTAGCCCTCCGGCGTAAGGCAGGTCCCGCTTTTGTCGATATATCCGGGAGAGGAGTAATTTTCAACCCCGTGATTTGTCTTCCGGTAAAGCAGTCTGCCGTGAAACTCAACCTCAATGTTTCCCGGGAAAATAAACTGGTCGTCTCCCGATTCTGTGTGCGTCAGCCTGCCTCCGGCGGCTTCGACGGCTTCTTTTATCCTGCCGCGGTCCGCGGTGTCGATGCAGAAATCCATATCGGTCATGAACCTGTAATAAGGTTCGGGATAGTCATTTTTGAGTATTGCGCCCTTCTGAAGGCCGTAAGGAATTCCGGCGCTGCGCAGAGCTTCGCCCGTCAGCGCGAGATAATGCTCCTGCAGGGCGGAGCGGGCGACCATCTTGTGGCGCTCATTTCCGTGAGCCTGCCTGAAATCCTCAGGCGACGCCTCATACAGTATCGCCTCGAGGTGATTGCTCCTCGCGATTTCGCGGAGCTTTTCCCAGTCGGTATCGGGCGGAATCGCGGTGCCGTCGCGGCAGACAACGTTTCTTATAACCGAGACAAGCTGTTTCTCAAGTTTATTCATCCCGGCTTCCTTTCCGGAATGTAAACCGGCCGCCGTTTCACCGCCGCGAGATACTGCCTGTTTGTGATTACAAGCTGGAAGCAGACGAGCATCCAGAATTCAGGCCTCTTCCAGAGGACCGAGCTGAATAACAGACGGCCCAGGGCAAGCGAGAAAATGACGAGCAGAATCATCCTGTCCTCGATGGGTATTTTTTTATTGAAAAGGGTAAAAAGCGAGTAAAGAACAAATACGGAAACGATAACAATCGCTATCACTCCGAAATCGCGGCCGACCTGCAGGAAGAGATTATGAACGTATAATCCGTCGCTGTCGGCAACCGACATCGGGTTTCCGATGAGAGGATGCAGCTTGATTTTTTCGATGGCGTCGGCGTAGAGAGTGTCTCTGCCCGATGAGGCAAAAGAGAAGCCGCCCCTGAGCTGCATCTGATATTTTTTGAGCGCGTATGAGCGAATTCCGATTTTGGCGGAAATCGTCTGCAGAAGAGAGAGAATACTGTTTACGTTAAGCACCGAAAAGACAGACACGGCGGATATAATCAGATTTCTGACTATTTTTTCCCTGTGGACGACAAACGTGTCAAGCACAAAGAAAAGTATGAACGTCACGGCGCATCCTCTCGCGCCCCACAGCGCTATCTCGATAAACGAGGCGATGAATAAAATCCAGAAAAATGCCTTCGTGCTCTTTTTGTAGCTCTTATCGTGAATAAGGTCTATATAAAGAAAAATAGGTGTGAGCAGCAGGCCGTAGCCGAATCTCATATAGTCGTATCTTATAAAGAACGGAATCCAGAAGAGGATAAAGAAATTAATCACGGCCAGCTTGCTGCACGCTTTAAGGAAAAACATGCGGTCAAATCTACAGGAGAAAACCGGCAGAACAGGCAGGGCAATCGCCGCGAAATACATGAATACATTCGGCTTGCTGCCGTCGATAAGCCATTTCGTCACAAGCGCGCACATTATCAGCAGATAGACAACGAAGGCCCTTGTGTTCATCACAAGTTTCCTGTTGTTGATTACCGACAGGGCGACGAGTATCACTCCGGTTATTCCCACGATGATTGTCGGGTCGATATATGACATCAGCGGAATAAACAGAGAATACTGAAACAGAAACAGCGCTGCGATTATCGAATTGTTCTCTTCTCTCGATTTGACGTGAATTTTGATCATTTTGTTTTATCGGTGTTCAAGAATTGATTTAAGCCGCAGATAAACGGATGTCAGCAGCGGCATCAGGGATGAAGCCCGGCAGCTGAGAAACAGAGTCAGCTTTCGCTTTGCGGAGCAGCCGCCCGAAGAGAGGAGCCTGAAATTTTCTCTCACGAAGCGGTCGGCTCTGCGTATCTGAGGCCTGTAAAGTTTTCTCTCTTCTTTTGAGCAGGTGTTGTATTTCGCGCGCAGTTTTGCATAGACGTATCTGCAGCGGCGGGAGAGAGACTCTCTGATTTCTTCATCATCGCAGAAGGGCGGAGTAAGGGTAAGCGCTTCAAACTCCTCAACGGTTGATGTGAAGTAATCCGAAAGACAGTCAAGGCTGTCGCTTTTGGAGATTCCGCTTTCGCGGATTCTGTAATGATACAGGGCGTCGGGAATACAGACCACCTTCTGCGTGCGCAGAAAAATCCGGTAGGTGGTGGCGATATCCTCATATACTCTGCCGTCGGGGAAGAGGATTTCATCAAAGCATTCCCTTCTCCACAGCTTATCCCACGCGGGGTTGCGGATTTTAAGCAGAGCGAGGGCTTTGACCGCCTCTTCCCTGTTGAATACTCCCTCGGGGGGAGATATTGTTTCCGTCTTTTCGGGATACTCCATAAAACGGCCGCAGACCGCGATATCTGCTCCGGCCTCTTCAATGGCCCCGAGCAGGCGCTCAAACATATCGGGCTCAATACTGTCATCCCCGTCAACGAAGCCGAGGTATTCTCCCACGGCGCGCTCTATGCCGTAATTGCGCGCCGCGGAGAGCCCTTTGTTTTCTGTGTGAAATACCTGTATGCGGAAGTCAGTCGCGGCGTATCTGTCGCAGATTTCCCCGCATCTGTCGGGCGAGCCGTCATCAATGAGCAGTATTTCGAGGGAGCGGTATGTCTGTCTCAGCAGACTGTCGATGCAGTCTTCAAGATATTCTCCGACTTTATAAACGGGAACTATCACGCTTATCATACCGGCTTCCTCCTCTTACTGATTTAAGGCGGATTATCAGCCCATCGCCCTCATATAGGGCAGAGCGTAGAATACAACAAAGAATATGCCGAGAAGAATTCCGAAGGCAAGATAGACATACATAAGCCTGAAGGTCTTCCTGTCTCTGACAGCGTCCTTTTCGGAAGCGGGGCGAACGTGAAGCGATTCATACTGAAGAATATTATCGTCGTTTGCCTTCTTGATGCAGTTTCCGATTACCACGCCGATTATACTCATGGCAACGCCGATGAAGAACGGGTCAAGATAGATGGGCAGGGTAGTGCCGCTCAGGGCCGAGTAGGTCTTGGGAATCGCGCAGCCGAGGAAGCCGAGCAGCATTCCGAGGAAGGCGGCCGTCTCGCTCATCTTCTTTGACCAGACGCTCATAAGAGCGACAACGCCCCAGGAGGAAGCGATAACCGTGCCTCCGAAATACATAATCCAGAAAATCTGAGGGGGATTGAAGAAGGCGAGAGCGAGAACGACAACGCTGACAATCGCCATACCGATTCTTGAGATTCTGAGATTCTGCTTGACATCGTCGGTCTTTCTCGCGGAGAGAATGTCGTTTGTGAGGGATGAACCGATGAGCGACAGGAAGGTCGATGCCGAGGAGACACCTGCCGAGAGAATACCCGTGAGCATAAGAACGCCTATAATCATGGGCATAAGGTTCATTGCGCCCCAGATGATGCTCGTGCTGGCCTCTTCGATATCCGGGTTGATTTTATAGATGAACGCGGCCGAGAAATAGAGAGCGGTTGTTACCGTGACAACGCCCATTGACGCCCAGATGGCAGATCTCTGAACGGTGTGCTCATCCTTTGCCATAAGATAACGGCTTGTCTGCCAGGGGCTGACCATAACGACAACAGCCCATACAATACCGTAAACTATTGCCCAGATGAGATTCTGCCCGCCGCTCGGGTAGAGATAATCGAGGTTGTTTGCCCAGGAGATGATGCCGGGGCGTGTGGTTGACTGAGCGAGCGAAGTGATGGCTTCTGCCCATCCGCCCGCGCCGTGAACGATGAAGGGAATACCGATAAGCGCGGCAACAAGGAAAATCATAAACATTATAGTATCCGTGATAAGAACGCCCTTGGAGCCGGAATAGACGGTGAAGATGGTGAATGAAAGCCAGGCGATGATAACGCAGACTTTATAGTCAAGACCCGTGATGGAGGTCATAAGGGTTGAGATTCCCTGCATTGCGGAAAGCATATAGGCTGTTACCGCAAACATAAGGGTGATTGACGAGAGCATACGCAGACGCTTTGAGCCAAATCTCTTGCCGAAGTATTCGGGGACTGTGTTGACCTCCGCTCTGCGGATATATTTGCCGAAGAGGTTTGCGCCGTAAACATAGCCTGAGGCCTGAAGAATGCCGACGATAACGATTCCCATAAAGAATCCGCTGTAAACCTCTCCCGTGTCGCCCAGGAAAGCTCCCGTGCTCAGGAATGAGGCGATAAGCGAGCCGACTATAAGTATTCCGGGCGCCTTGCGTCCCGCAACATAGTAATCGTTTGTGTCCTTGACCTTACGGCCTGCGATGACACCGACTGTGATGAAGACAATAAGGGCGGCGATAACGCCTATAAGATAAGTGTTCATTCTTTACCTCCCTTTTTGACCATATAGCCGTAGAGAATTGCGGAGATGACAAACCATGCTCCGAAAGCTATTGACAAAACAAGTTCCATTTATTTTTCTCCTTAAAGCATATTGAAAGTTTCCGAATACTCCCACCAGAAATCCTTGTCGAGTTTCCAGCCGATGAGATCCTCAAACTCTTTTTTGTATCCGCGTCCGTTGATGAACTGGAATGAGAATTCGCCCGAGTAGTTGCCTTCCATCACGCACCAGCCGTCGGGTGTGAGCACAAGGTCCCAGCCGACATAGTTGTAGCCCGGAAGCTTATCCATTATTTCATCGACAAATTCGAGCATTTCCTTCCATTTCGGAATCTGATAGCCTTTTATGACAATGCCCGTGTCGGGATGAACGGTGTAGCTGTTTCCTGTTTCCTGCATACCGTCGGTTATTACGATGCCCGTCTCCGGGTCAATCTCGGCGTCAAAACCGTCAAGCGCGGCGGAGGCGACAAACGTGCCGCTGATTCCGATTTTTATCCAGGGGTGGAAAATATGAATTTTGCCGTCTTTGCCCCTCACGGCCGTTGCCCTGATTGCGTTGACGGACTGCGGATGAAGAGCGGCGAGGGAATCATCCTGCCTGATGAGCTCCTCGAGCACCATTTTTGTCACTCTTGAGGGATGACGCTCGTGAATGGCGGCGCCCTCTCCGAGGATAGCTTCCATAGCGGCCTTGACATCGCCGTTATAATCATCAATCGAAACCTTGTGAACTCCGATTCCGAATGAAAAATCGGCGGGCTTCACCACAAATTCCTTATGCTTTGAGACAAAATCCGCAAAAACGTCATAGTCGGATGAATCCCTTATCTCGATAACGTCTCTTTTGTAATAGGGCTCAAGAGTTTTGTAAAGGCGGTATTTATCCTCGAGCTTTTCGACTCTATCAGGACCCGCGTCGTAGTTGAGCTGTCTTACATACATGCTGCGGATATTGTGGACCATATACTCGCGCTTTTCGGCGTCTGTTTTGTCGAGAAGGCCGAGATAGTATTCCTCGTCCACCGTGCATCCGTAAACCCAGAAGTCGTAGATGCATCTGTACATTGTGCGCTCAGTCTCCTCCTCGCTGAGCTTGCCGCCCGTGTAGTGGGCTATCTCTTCGCGCATCTTTTCAAACATAAGAGGAGTGTAAATGCGCTTTATTGCGTTGACATCGTCAACGAGGCGGTGAGCGATTGCGACGATTTCATCAACGTCTTCGGTAATTTTAAGGTAATCTTTTACCATTATATTATCTCCCTGTTATATTTTAACGGCATTACTGCCACCAGAATTCCTTGTCAAGCTTCCAGCCGATAAGGTCCTCAAAATCCTTCTTCATACCTCTGTGGCGGTAAACCTGCCACATGAAGTCTCCGCTGTAGTTGCCTTCCATTACGCACCAGCCTTTTTTGCTCAGGGCAAAATCCCAGCCGACATAGCCGATTGTCGGGAGCTTGAGCGCGCACTCGGTCGCAAACTCGCAGAGCTCCTTCCATCTCGGAATCTGAAATCCCGTAATCGGAAGGCCCGTATCCGGATGGAAATCCCAGGCTTTTCCCACTTCGGGTGTGCCCGGCGTATCAACTATACCCGTTTCGGCGTCTATGCCGGCGAGCAGGGTCCCGTAAACGGAGCTCGTTATGAAATTGCCGCCGACACCGATTTTGAACCAGGGCTGATAAATATGCACCTTTCCGTCAACCTTGACGGTCGGGAGCCTGATTCCGTTGACGGAGGCGGGGTTGAACACGGCGAGAGACTCATCCTGGTCTATGAGCTCCTCAACCACGACAGAGGACTCGGTTCCGGTTCTGAATTTTTCGTGGTTCATTTCCGTCTCGGCCAGCATATCGATAAAGAACTTTTTGACCTCTTCGTCGCTGAGCCCGATTACATCCGCCTTGTGGACTCCGCGGGCTCCGCTCATATCGGTGGGCTTCACGACAAATTCGGGATGCCTTCTCGTGAAATCATAGAATACGGGGAAATCCTCCTCACTGCTGCAGAGAATGACCTCGCGCATAAACTCATCCTTGAATATCTGATAGGCCTCATATTTATTGAAGAGCAGATGGGCGTCCTCTTTTTTGCTCAGATGAGCCATATAGAGCAGGCGGACTCTCAGGGTCATATAGGTCTTTTTTTCTTCGTGAGTCTTATTCAGGAAGTCATAATTCATGAATTCCTCCGTAGTGCAGCCGTAAACCCAGTAGTGATAAACGGAAATCAAAGCCATATCCTCAAGCTCTTCATCGCTTATATCCGGCAGCCTTCCGGTTATGAAGTCGCGTATCATATCCATAACTCTGTCTGAATAATACGCTTTCTTTTCCTCGATGATTTCTCTTGCGATGGCTTTCATTTCTTCGTGGTTTTCGGTGATTCTGATATTATCCATAAAAATCTCCTTTGTGTCGATTTCTTATTCCGTATCAAGTCGCCCGAGCTCAACGGTTGCGATTCTGGGCTCAAAGCAGCAGGCGGGGCGGATGCAGACTATACGCACTCCGCTCGCCCTCTGGGGGCCGACCTTCATAAATGTTGCCAGCACGCTTGTGCTTCCGCCGAGACCGAGGGGGCCTATGCCGGCGGCGTTGACTCTTGAGGTGATTTCCTTTTCCATATCGCTCTGGATATCATATCGCCCGTCGGCCTGAGCCTGAAGCATCAGCGAAGCGGCCTCAAAATGCGACCTGCCTACGCCGATTGCGAGGGTACAGGGCGAGCATCCGAGCTGGGCCACCGCCTCGCAGGCGCGCTTTACGATTTCGTCAAGCACAACCGCCGTGTCGTGCCTGTGAAAGATGCGGTATGTGCTTCCCCTGATTGCGGGGCCTCCGCCGAACATAAGGATATGAAGGCGGATTACGTTTTCGCCGCACTGTCTTATGAGAACGGGCGCGGGCTCAACTCCTGCGCTGTCGGGATTCAGCCCGCCGCTCTGGTCAATGCGGCTGCTGTCGTCTCCCATTATGGCCATAGGGCGGCCGGGGAGCTTGCGGAGCCCCTGACGGACTCCCTCTTTTATATCTTCGAGCATACGCCCGGTAACCGCGCAGTCCGGCCCGACCTCAAGAAGGAGATGCGGAATCCCCGTGTCATCACACAGAGGGCTGCGGTTTTTTTCAGCAGCTTCGGCGTTTTCGAGAATTGTCTTAAGAACCCACTTTGCCTTCTCGTCTGTCTCGGAGTCTATCGCTTTTTTATACGCGGACTTTTTATCCGGTCTGAAGGTGCTGCCCGCTTCAACGAGGCCCTCGCGCACGTGGGAAACGATGTCATTTGTCATAGATACTCCTCCCGTGAGCTGCGCCTATTATAGCGGGGTATTTATCGACCTTTATAAGATGAAGAGCTTCCATTCCGAGCTCGGGGAAGGCGATGACCTTCTCTTCCGAGGTCCTGCTTCCGAGCAGGGCGGTGACGGGCGGGATTACCGCATAGACGGAGTTGTATCTGTCGAGCGCCGCGACGGTTTCTTTTTTGAGCTCGCCCTTACCGAGGTGCAGTCTGATACCCGCCCTGCTGAGGGGGGCAATGCTGCTCTCAATCTCGAGCTTGTTTGAGGAGGTCGGTCCGACGCCCGCGGGGCTGACGGCAGTGTGGAATATCACCTGACCGCGAAGGTCAACGCCGAGCCTGTCCGCCGTGCCGTTCTCTATCATCTCAAGTACCTTCGGCAAAACAGCGTCGCGACCGCAGAGTATGTATCCCGAGATTTCGACCGTATCGCCGACATTGAGCTTTTTCACCGTTTCCTCCGAAACGGGAGTGGTTATCTGAATTGTTTTCATTGTCTGTTTCCCTTGAGTTTATTGAGGCATAATGATTTGACTCTCTTCCACAGCGCGGAGTAAATCACCGACCATATAATCGAGGCGGCCGCCACAAGGACGGGCAGAAGGTAAAGAGCCGCCGTGTTGTGAGAGATATGAAGCGCGGAGTAAACCTTTCTTAGGAAGTTCCAGATTGCGGGATGGAAGATATACACATAGAGCGAATATCCCTTTCCGAGCTTTGTGATAATTGACTTTGCGCCGAAACCGGGATTCTTCACGCAGAGCATAAACAGGCAGAATACCTGCGGGAATGTAACGATATTCACGCCGAAATCCCTGCCCATGAGCTTCCTCTCAACAAGGCACAGAGCCGTGAACAGCACCGCGCCTCCAATCAGCACGGGATCCGGAATCTTTATCTTATCCTGTTTCCTGTGAATCCAGTAACCTCCCGCGAAGAACGGGAAGCCCTCGATGAGCCAGTTGCGGTAATACATATTCGCAACCGTTTTGCCCGCAAGGTGCATACCCTGCGCGAGGATGATATAAACGGCAATGAGCACCGGTATCGCAAACAGAGCCGCCTTCGTGAGACCCGAGCGGTCCGCCGCGGCGAACACTATGTAGTCATAGAGAAGGGCAAAGAGAAACCACATCTGCCCCACAATGATTACGGGGGAGTTGAAGGCAATCCAGTTCATTATACCGCCGGCGGTTACCTTCAGCCCCGTTCCGAAAAGAACGGCGAGCACCGTGTAGAAGCAGAAGGCCGCCAGGGTGATTATGCCGATATGTTTTATCTTTTTTGTGTAATTGACCGTCTTGACGGGGCTGAAGCAGAAGTAGCCGCTGACCATAAAGAAAAAGGGGACGCAGAATCTTGATACGGCCTGTATAACGACTCCCGCAGTGCCCGGGAATTCGCAGTGCATAAAGACAACGCAAATGCAGGCGATTCCCTTAACGAAATCAAGGCAGCTGTTTCTGGAGGAAAGATTTGTTTCCGACATTTCAGACCTCAAACAAGTCTATGTATTTTGATTCGTCCTCAATGACGCCGTATGCCTTGGCTCTCATAACAATCTTTTCAGCCCAGCAGCGGTGAGGACCGATTTCGTTCATCTTGTTGCCGCTCGCGCTCTTGACCACGCCGCCGCTCGTGCCGAGTATCTGCAGAGCGTCGCCGTAAACCTCTTTGGTGACCGCGAGCATACCGTTGACATAGGGGATATGAGTCGGGTGGATAATGGTTTTTCCGATGAAACCGTTTGCGCTGTCAAGAAGCAGCTCCCTGAGCAGACCGTCAACGGCGTCGTTGATAAGAGTCTGCTGTTTGAAGAGGGATTTGTTTATCGTTTCGGGCGTATCCTCGAATTTCATATCCTTTGTCGCGCGGAAGTATTCCCACACGGGGCCCGAAACGCTGTAATCATTGTGACGCGAAAAGACGTTGAGCACATCCTTGAGGCAGTCCGCAACCGTCATAATATCATAAATCGTGTAGTTTGCCCCGCGGCGCATTCCGAAGACTGACGACCAGTCCGTCCCGCCGACGCGCACATTGAGCACAAGATTCTTATGCCTGTCGAGAAT
Organism: Oscillospiraceae bacterium; assembly: GCA_902784155.1. Taxonomy (GTDB): domain Bacteria; phylum Bacillota; class Clostridia; order Oscillospirales; family Acutalibacteraceae; genus CAG-177. Next base: position 16,327 of record CACZTQ010000099.1, on the reverse strand, counting down.
CGCCTTGACTCCCATCAGCTCGGGAAGACGGGTCTCGAGATATGCCATTTCCCTGCTCTCGAGAATCGGCATTCCGTAGATAATCTCGCCGAATTTTTTATTGAGAGATTCGAGATGCTCAAAATACTCTTCGCCGTTCTCCGCGTTGAATTTGGGGAAGTTGAAGGCTGTCACGAGGCGGATATGCTCAGGCCTGAGCATTGCGGAAAAATGTCTGAACTGCTCAATATTGCGGACTCTGAAAATAATCAGCGGAATCTCATCATAGAGAATTGTTCCCTTGTCAATCTCGCGGTTGAGCGCGTCGAGAAGGTCGATGACATTCTTTTCAGCCTGCGGAACGAGTTCCTCTTTGCAGGCATCTTCAAAGCACATGACCATCGAGGTGAGCCCCGGATATTTTTTGGTGAGAATCGGCTGTAAAAAATCCTTTGTACCGGGCATATACATTGTGGCGCCCAGACAATATCTCAGAAGCTCTTTATCTGTGTACTTATCAAAATTTACCGGTTCCTCAACAAATTTTGAGCTCGGCTGATAAGCGTGGTGTCTCATACTGAAGGGTCCTTTCTGTCACTCTGCGGTGAAATCAAATATAATCAAACTGTCTCCTGAGTGAGACTTCCTTTCGGGCTCCATACCGCCTCGGGATAGAATTCGTCTATCATCCTCTTGACGAGGCAGCACTGTTTCGCACGCTTTCTCGCGTCATCCTCGGTGCTGTCCCAGCTGTGAGTCTGGGCCACCGAGCCGCCTGTCTTGAGATAAATCGGGGAGGCGATGCGTATCATCTCCGGCACCTCATAGTGGCGGATGAATCCTCCCGTGGATTTGGGATTTTCGGTGTGTATATCTATCGCGCAGCCGACGGCCTGACGCATCGCGGCAAGCATCTGAAGCTGAATATCGCGCACGGGATTGATTGAGTCGGCGCCTATATCCTCAAGCAGCTTTGCCGAGCACGGGTTGCCGTGACCCGCGTGAGCCGAAATCTTGAAATGGCAGTCGGGCGAAATCTCGCCTGCCTTGCGCATTTCGTTGAGCACCCAGAGGCATCCCTCGTCATAAACGAGGAATCCGCGGCAGCCGAGCCTGTCGGCGCGCTTGACATCCTCTATCGCGCGCACTATCTGCTCCTGACCGCGAAGGCGGTATCCCATTCTCACGCCCTCCTCGGTGTGGACCGAAGCGGATGTATCGGTGGTCGCGCGCGGGCCGATTGCGAGAATAAGGTCGGTTTCGTATTTTTGGGCAAGGCCTACCATTTTTGAGATTTCCTCATCAGTCAGCCTCATTATGCCCTGAGTCTGGGTTATACGGTGCAGATAGAGACCGTAGCTGTCAACGGCGTCAAGTAGGGCCTGCATAACCTTGGGGCCCTGAATGCCGGGGACCTCAAAACGGTACTGTCCTCCGTCCGCGAAGCGCTTCCCGGAGGTCGGCAGGTCATAGGCATCCCCGCCGGGCAGACCGATTGACCTGAGAAATTCTCTCGTTTTATCCATACTGTTCATATCTGTACCTCTCATATCCCGTTCTCGGTTTTTTTCTTTGTGTATTCAAGAAGCATCTTCCGCTTCTCTTCGAAATCTTTATCTGTCATCGGGTTTTCGGGCTCTCCCTTGGCATAGTCGATTCTCTGCGAGAGCGTTTCGCCGCCCTTCATCGTAAGGTTTACGACGGCGATTCTCTTCTGCGGACATTCCGCGGTGAGCGCCGGGACCTCGCTGACCTTGATTTTCTGCGCGAGCGCGCAGACTTTTTCATCGGGCGGGTCAAATACGGAGAGGTCGGCTCTGCCGTATAAAAGAGCGGCAGCCACGGCGTAGGGGGTGCTGAGCTTTGCGGATGACGCCGAGCGTATGTCGCGGTGATCGTGCCCTTTTACGCCGAGCCTGTAGGTGAGCACCTCGGCTCTGACTATATCATCTGTGTTGAGCCCTCTGTGCAGGATTATCGCCGCCTCAACGGCGGAGTGGCTGTGTCTGCACGAAGCGTAGGGCTTTGTGTAAATTCTTTCTATCTCAAAATAATCTGTTTTTTCCGTGAGCTTTGCGGGCGAGAAGTCATCCGAAAAGATTCTGAAAAATCCACGCTCGCCGCCGAGCATATCGTCGGGAGTTTCAAATTTCGTCAGACCCATATAAGCCGCCGACAGACCGTCCGCCGCGGCGCGGCCGAGGTTGTAGGGCTTCAAATCCGACTGCTGCTCCTGGATTTCGAGCATACCCGCAGCGCTGCCCGCAGCGCAGGTGATTACCCTGCCGAGCTGAGCTTTATTCATACCGAGCGCGAAGGCGACTCCGACAGCCGACCCGATTGTCCCGCACGTCCCCGCGGTGTGATATCCCCGGTTTTTGTGAGAGGGCTGCATGGCAATCGCGATTCTGCAGGCGGCCTCATAGCCCATAATGATTCCTGTTGAAAAGCTCTCGGGGGTTATTATATTCTCACACTCCGCCGAATTCAGCGCGGAGATTATCGAGGCGCCGAGATGAATCATCGCGAAGCGCTGACCGTCGTCAAGCTCAAGAGAATGCGCGTTGAAGCCGTTTATGAGAGCGGCTGTCCTGCCGTCGGTTTTTATCCCGCAGCCGATAATATAAGCGTCTCCGCGGGGGAGGGAGGAGAGCATTCTTCCCCATTTTTCCCTGTTTCCCGCCGCTCCCGCGGCCGTTACGGTGCGGTAGTCCTCAAGGCAGGCATAGGCCTTGTCTCTTATTCCGGGAGTAATGCGGGAGGCCTTGAAAAACAGATATTCAATTAGTTCACGCGTAATGTTCGGCATGGCGTTTCCGTTTCTACAGATACCTGTATTGTTTTATTTCTTCAAGCTTTCCTTCGTCAAAGCATTTTATGTTTCTGAAGGCATCGCGCATCATCGCGCCGAATGAATCGGCCGTGACTCCGCCGATGTGAGGGGTGAGGATAACGTTGTCGTAATCAAGAAGTTTATAATCCGCCGGGAGAGGCTCCTCTTCGTGCACGTCGAGGGCGGCGAATGAAACCTGTCCGCTGCCCAGAGCGGCGGCGAGGGCGGCGGTATCGATAAGCCCGCCTCTCGCGGTGTTTACTATTATCACGCCCGGCTTTGTCTTATCAAGAGCGGCGGCGTTTATAAGCCCTCTTGTCTGCTCTGTGAGAGCGCAGTGAAGAGATATGATGTCGGATTCTTTGAGCAGCCTGTCAAGGTCTGTGAATTCGAGAGAGTATTCTTTTTCGAAATCCGCGCCCGCGGGGGAGACATCATAATAGAGAATCCTTACATTGAAGGGGCGGAGCAGCCCCGCGAGAGTTTTCGCGATATGGCCCATCCCTATAAGCCCTACGGTCTTTCCGCTGAGCTCCGAGGTGCAAACGCCCTGCTCCTGCTTTTTCCAGATTCCGTTTTTTGTGTTGCGGTCAATCTGAGGCAGGCGCCTGAGCGAGGCGAGCATAAGAAGCAGCGTGTGCTCCGCAACGCTCCGCGCGTTGACGCCCGGGTTTACATAGAGAGGTATTCCCCGGCGGCGCAGAGAGTCGAGGTCTATCGAGTCAAGCCCGACACCCGAGCGCTGAATCATTTTAAGCCGCGCGGCTCTGCCGATGAAATCCTCCGAAATCGCGAAACGCCCTCCCGCTAGAATATAGTCGGCTTCGGGAGCGAGGGCGTAAAGCTCCTCGGGACTCCCGCCGGGGGAAAGAAGCAGCTCAAAGCCGCCGGGAAGCGCGCCGCGGATTATTTCAAGCGGGCGGCCGGAATATGTGTTTGTAAGCAATATGGTTTTCATATCAACCGACTTTCTTTACTTTCCGAGGGTGAACCAGGCGATTGAATCACCGGTTTCGTCCTCGATTCTCAGAGAGCTTAAGAGCTCACGGGCTGTCTGCAAGCGGTCCTCGCTTTTTGAAAAGGTGTAGAGAATATTGCCGATTACCTGAGGAGTGGTGGCGTCTTTGCCGATTGTGTCTCCTGTATGCTTCGCGGCGTAGGCCTTGATTACTCTCTCATTCTTGAGGAGCTCATCGAAGCCTTCGAGCACGGCGATTTTTTTGCCCGGTATGCCGAGCACGCGTAGCATAGCGCAGTTTCTGCCGAAATACGGCGTCTCGTTTTCGCTTTTCCAGTATTCGCGGGATGAACCCGTCACGGCGAATCTCAGCAGAAGCCCGAGCTGGTCCGAGCCGTTCTGATTCTCCGAGAGAAGGAAATGCTGACCTCCGCTCAGGCGGTAGCACATCTCGCAGAAATAGAATGATTTATCGTCAACAAACGCCTGCAGGGAAATCATTCCCTCCCTGAAGCCGTTGAGTTCAAGCATTTTAATAACATTGCCGTTGACTTCTTTTATGTATCTGTCCGTATAGGATGAAGGATATTCCGAGTAGCATGAAATTGAGGAGCCGGATTCCGCCGAGACATACATCATACGGTCGTCCGTCGTCGAGAGGCGGATTTCACCGCCCGAAGCGAAATATGAAACGGCGATGTTATCGCAGTCAAGATATTTCTCGACAATGACAAGCTTCATATCCGAGAATGAGAGCGCGTATTGATAAGCGCTTTCGAGCTCCCGCCCGCTCTCGCATTTTATTACCCCTCTTGAGCCGCTGTTGTCAACGGGTTTGAGCATAAGCGGATATCCGTTTGAGTCGGCGAATGCCTTCGCTTCGCCGAAATCCGCCGCCGTTATGCCGGGTATCACGGGCACTCCCGCTTCAACGCAGGCCTTTTTGAAGGCCGATTTATCCGTGGCAATCGCAAGCTGTCTCTCGTCAAGATAACAGGGCAGGCCGTTTTCGCGGCAGATATGAAGATACTTCTCAAGGTCGGCATCCGAAAAGCCGGTCATTGCGCCGTCGATTTTTTCTTCGGCGATGAGGCGTGAAACAGCCGCGTAATCCGAGAAGTCAATATCGCGGTATTCATCCGCCATCAGTTTGACGGGAGCCGAGGACAGCGGCCTGTTGTCGATAACGACAGTGTATATTCCCATACTCTTTGCCTTGCGGACTATGACTTCCATAAGTTTTGTGCCGCCGAGCACGAGAAGTTTTTTACCGTTAAGAGTTTCCATGTTTCTCTCCGTTATTTTCTGAGCAGTTTCTTTTTTACGGCTGAAATAACGCCCATCAGGTATTCCTCCCTGAGCGCAATCAGCACAATGCCGAAAGCGGCAAATCCGGCGATTGCGGATACTCCGAAATTCAGTATCGGCATAAGCTTCAGGCGGGTGATTCCGAATACCGCCGCGGCGCTCACCGCGGCCGAAATGATATATTTGACCGCCGATTTCATTTTGTAGCCGCCTTCATATTCGGGCAGGTATTTCTTCACGGCGTGCCGCTCGAGGATAACGGCGACGACCGTGCTGATGACGGTGCCGACCGCAACGCCCGGGAGCCCGATGACAAATGTGAGGGGAATGCTCGTGCCGAGATTTATGACGATTGCGATGAGCGAAATAATCATAGGCTTCAGCGTGTCGCCGAAGGCGTAGAGCGCCTGGATATAAACGCCCTGAATCATCACGGGCACAAAGTTTATCGCGTAAAAGAGGAGCACTCCGCCGACCATAGCCGTAGCGTCGGGCGAGAATTTGCCTCGCTCATAAACTATCTTTACGATATCGTTTGCGCAAAAGACGCTCACGATTGTAATCGGGATGAGCACAAGAGTCATTATCGAAATGGTCCTGCGCATCGAGGCGGTGATTTTGTCATACTCCTTACGGGCGCACATATTGTTGAAATCCGTCAGGATGATTGTGGTCAGGTTTGTTACGAATATCGCGCCGACAACCTTATAGAGGCTGTGAGCGTAGGTGAGAGCGGAGACGGCTCCGACTCCGAGGGTTGAGGCGATGACCTTATCGACCATAAGCGCCACCCTGCCGATACCGTAGCTTATCATCAGCGGGAACATCATTTTAAGAGCTGTCTTTACGTCTTCCGTGAGCTTCGGAAGGCCGAAGCCGAAACGGCCGTATTTTCTCGAATACAGGCGCACCAGCAGGCAGTAGAGCACGATACTGATAACGTAAGCAACGCTCAGAGCGTCGGCGTTTTTAAGCTCCCTTCGCCCGAATATAAGCACGCTCGCTATTCCCACGACGCTTATGAAGAGACTCTTGAGCGCCGTTATTCCGAAGGCCTTCTTTTGCCTGAGCACGGCAAGGCCTATGGATGTTATGCAGACGACGGAGGGTATAACCGACATAACGCGGATGCATCTGACAACTACCTGCCTCGCCTCTTCGCCGTATCCCGGCGCGACCGCGTATGAAATGGGTCTCGCGCACAGGAAAACCAGCACGGTGAGGAGCAGCATAAAGGGGAAATAGAAGGACTGCAGGTCGGAGAGCACCTCGAAGCCTCTCTCCTCGCTCTCGGTCGTTGCGTGGAAGGTGTAGCGGTTAAGCGCCACCACAACTATCGCGCTCAGGAAAGCGGAATCAATGAGGGTGAAGAGCTCCGCGGAGGTGAAATACCCGTCTGTTATTATATTGGTGCCCAGCGTCGCGGCGATTATCGCCTCAAACAGGAAGGCAATCACTTTCTCAACGACGGTTATGACCGTCAGCAGAGAGAAGGAGTGAAGAGTGGTTTTTTCCTTTGGCAAAGTCAAACCTCCCGGAACACGTTCCGTCAGATGAATTGAAGCCCGTAATCAGCAGGTTTCTTCGATTATTTTAATGAGCTTGGCAGTAAGGTTTTTGAAGTCGTATATCTCCGCGGTCTTCCTGGCGTTTTCGGCCATAGCCGCCTTTTCCTCTTCGCTCATTGCGGCCATCGCTTCGATGCCCTTCGCTATATCCGCAGGCGTGAAGCCCTCGGTGATTTTGCCCGAATTGTATTTCTCGGCGATGCTGTAGCCGGGGCGGATTGTATAGAATACGGGCTTGCCGGCGGCGTAGTATTCAAACGCCTTGTTGTAGCTCTCGCCGACTCTGAGCAGGGGATTCATTTCCCAGTGAACGAGATTAAGGTCCGCCTTGTTGTCAACGGAGGGGATAAACTGTTTATTCACTCTGCCCTTGAATACGACATTGCCGATATTCTCGTCGGTAACTCTCTTCTGCAGCGCTTCGGATTCGTCTCCGCTGCCGAAGATGAGGAATTTGATTTTGGGGTTTTTGATGAGCTTCGCCGAGTCAAGGATGATACCGAGGTTGTTAATCCTCCTGATTGAGCCGGCATAGACCACCTTGAAGAGGCCGGGGTTGTCAAGGTCGTCATCCGCGTAGGGGAATGCGGCGAGATTCGCGTCAAACGCCTCGAGATCGACGCCGTTGTTGATATGAAAAGCCTTTCTCATATCAATCGGGCCGCCGTGTTCTTTATCCCACTTATGCTCTCTTATATAATCAAGTCCGCCCTCCTGCGTGAAAATGAGGGCATCGCCTTTTTTGTAAATCCATTTTTCGCCCTGATAGAGAAGCTTTACGAAGGGGTTGCTCTTTTTCAGGCGCTTCGAGTATGCGACTATTGCCTCGGGCCAGAGGTCGCGCACCTCGCATATACATTTGATTTTGTATTTTTTGGCCAGCTTCAGCCCGGCAACCAGCGTGAGCGGGTGAACGGACGAGGCGTAAATGATATCGGGCTTTCCGTATTTCGCGGCATAGGCCTTGACCGCCTTCTGAACGTTCTTATAGAAGCTGAACATATTGATGATTCTGTGAACGCCGTTCTCTTTGTAGGAGGAGGCTTTTACGAAAACGAAGGGGGTGTCTATTTCCTCCGCCATCCTGACCGTCCACAGTTCATCGGAATCGATGAAGTTTTTCTCCGCGTTATGCACCGTGTTGCAGGAGAATATAACGGGATTGTATCCCTGCCTTTTAAGATATTTCGCAAACCAGTAATGTCTTCCGCCCTTGTTGAACATCATGGTTGACGCGTAGTGATTGAGTATGAAAACGTTTTTCTTCATCAGGGTTACCCTTTCGCTCTGTATTCCGGGAAAAATCCCGTACCGGTTAATCCGGTCCTCAGCCCGAGAAGCTCGTCGTATTTTTCCCGGCTGTAAATCTTTTTGCCTATGAAAAAGTGATGCAGTTCTCCTTTGTAAAACGCCCGCTTGAATTTGAAGAGGCTGTCTTCACCCGAGCCGACTCCCCCTCCGAGATAGAGGGTTTTGTATCCGTTGGCGCAGCCCCACAGAGCCGCCTCGCACAGAAGGAGATTGGAAGAGGCCAGCGAGCTGTATTCGCGCAGCGAGCCCGAGAGATGATAATTCATCCTGCCGTTTGCCGCGAGCATTATTGACGCGGCGATTATCCTGTCATCCTTTACGGCGTAAAAGACCTGAGAGTTATAAGGAAGGTCGCAGAGCACGGAATCATAGAATTCTTCGCCGAAGTAATAATAACTGTCCGCCCCGTCCTTATCCATGGTGCCGTTATATATTTCTCTGAATTCCCTGAATAATTCACGGCAGCGCCCGTTATAAATCCTGACTCCGTTTTTCGCCGCCTTGCGGATGACGTTCCTGTTTTTGCTGGTTATATTGCTCCATATTGTTTCGGGAGAGGAAAGGTCCATATGAACCACCTCGCCGAGCTGTATGACATCATAGAAGCTTTCGCATTTTTTGTGATTGCCAAGCATCGGATGAAAGCGAACGAATTCGCTGATATATCCTTTTTTTGAAAGATACGCGCTGTAGGCTTCAAAGAGGTCCGACGCATCGCCGCCCTCGATAATCCAGCCGCCGTAGCCGTAGGGGGAGGCGAGGTCAAAGTATTTCCCTTCGGGTATTTTTCCCGCGAAATGCTCATCCTTCGCCACATCGCGCTTCATAACGACATTGATGCCGCGCACGGCCCCGTCGTCGTAATAAAACAGCAGAGGCTCACCGTCGCCGTGAATCCTGAATGCGCGGACATATCCGCTCAGCCAGTAAACATCGTATTCCGCGAATGAGCGCACGGCGGAATCCCAGTTATCGGATTGTTCAAGGGTATAGACAGTAAGCATATTTCCGCTCCGTCAGAAAGATTTGATAACTTTTATCAGGTGAAGCATATCCTCTTCACCGTATCTCTGGTCGCAGACGAGGCTCAGCCCGTCTCTGTATAAAACCGCCGTTTTTTCATCCGGCCCGTGATATTCCGTCAGAGGCCAGTGAACGGGGCAGTAGATATCATTGTCAATCAGGTGCCTGCGAAGGGAGTCTCTTTTTCCCCCGGGCACCATAAGGGGAACAAACATCGGGCAGTCGCTGTCTCCGAGCCCGCCGAAAACAAGGCTTCCGGGGAAAGCCGACATAAGAAGGCGGGCGTTTTCCCTGCGGCGTTTTATTATGAACTCCGTGTCGAGCCTTTGAGCGAGAGCAATATCGGTTTCGTCGGCCGGCGCCGATTCAATGCCGTCGAGCATTTCCTCCGCCTCGCCGAATATTCCGAGATACTCTTTGCCGGTTACGGGCATTCCGTCCGGGCCGGGTTTCCCGTTTATGTAGCAGTCCTTGAGGCTCATCGCCTTCCCGCGCAGGGCGGTGTAGCCGCCGTCGCTGCCGTCTGCCGCGGGGAGCTTATGACCGTCCCCTGTGAAGGCGAATCCTCCGGTTTTAATTCCGCACCATTTTCGCAGCGAGCCGAAATAATAGCCGGCGTCCGCGTATGAGGCGGAAAACAGCGAGTGAGTGACATCCCTGATGACCTTCCCGCCGTATCCGGAAACATCGGGCGAGGTGCCCGTGAATCCGAAATAATCCATTATCAGTATCGCGTCGCAGTCAAAGCGGGGCTCCTGCCTGAGCGTGCCGCTGGGATAAACGGGGTAGAATTCCGTCTTTATTCCCGCCTCGGCAAAGGGACGTATCATACTGTCGCAGCACCAGCCGGGAAGCTCAACGCTCCTTATTCCGCTCAGCTCTTTTATAATCGCGCGAAGGGCGGCTCTGCCGGAGAGATACCACTGAGCGCCGCCGGGAAATAAACCGCTGTCTTTTTCACCCGCGGGTACATCCCAGAATTCGCTGCCGATTTCATAATGCTTTCTCATAATTCAATCAGCCGTCTTTGCCTTCGGGAGGAATTGCGCCCCCGTCGGTCAGAGTCCAGTCCGCGCGCTCGATATAGAGGTTGACGGGCCTTTCTTCGCCCTGGCCTATACCCTCGCGCACAAGCACCTTCTTAACGGTTTCAAAAAGCACGCTGACATCCATTTTAAGAGAAATATTCTGAGCGTATTTAATATCGTATTCAAAACGCTTATCCCAGCCGACGGCGTTTCTGCCGTTGACCTGGGCGAGACCCGTGAGCCCGGGGCGCACATCGTGCCTCTTTCTCTCCTCGGCCGTATAGTAGGGCAGGTAGTTGACCGAGAGCGGGCGGGGGCCGATTATGGCCATATCGCCTTTGAGAATATTCACAAGCTCCGGCAGCTCGTCAAGCGAGAGCGCGCGGATTTTCCTGCCGAAGGGAGTGAGTCTCTTGACGTCGGGCAGAGGATACCCGCGCTCGTCGGTCTCGTTTGTCATGGACCTGAATTTATATAACTTGAAAACTTTTCCGTTTCTTCCGGGGCGCTCCTGTCTGAATATGACAGGGGAGCCGAGCTTTGTCTTTACCAGCAGCGCGAGAATCGCGAGAGCCGGCGAGAGCAAAATCAGCGCAAGGAGAGAGAGCAAAAAATCAAACGGGCGTTTGAAAAAACGCTCATACGGTCCGTGCGGCTTATGTTTTTCTGCGGCAAGATAAGGCAATTCAAAATCCCCTTTCGTCCGAGACGAGATCAGTCAAAACATCTCTTTACAACTTCGATTATGATATCCTGCTGCTCCGGAGTGAGCTTGTTGTCGCTCGGGAGGCAAAGACCTCTGGCAAAAATGTCATCGCCCGCGTTGACGCCGACGCCCGTATCTATGTAGGCGTTGGTTCTCGCTTTCGCGTCTCCGTCCTTTGTCACGAAGCCGTTGGAGGCGTAAATCGGCTGAGAGTGCATCGGCTTCCAGATAGGTCTTCCCTCGGCGAGGATTTCCGCAAGATGCTCGAGAATCTCGGTCGGGCAGCTTTTTCCCGGCTCGGGATTGTAGAGAGCCCTTTTATCGCTTCTCACGCTCGGGCACATGGCGTCGCTGTCAATAACAAGGCAGCTGAGCCAGCAGTTGACATCGCAGTCCGCCCCGCCCGTGGGATTCATGCTTACGGGCAGATTTTTAAATCCCTCTTTATATCTTTCGTAAATCGCTTTCTTCTGGGCAATGTGAGCGCCGAGGTAAGGAAGCTGACCGCGCACAACGCCCGCGACTATGTTGGACATCCTGTAGTTGTAGCCGAGCTCTTCGTGCTGGTACCAGGGCGCGTCCTCGCGGCTCTGGGTGCTCCATTTGCGCACGGTATCCGCGTCCTCTTTTGAATCGGTCAGAATCATACCGCCGGTTGAGCCGGTGATTATTTTGTTTCCGTTGAATGAAATAACCGAAATATCTCCGAATGAGCCCGTCTGATTTCCGCGGAAGGTCGAGCCGAGCGACTCGGCGGCGTCTTCGATAATGAGAGCGCCGTGCTCATCGGCAATCTTTCTTATTTCGTCGATTTTTGCGGGTGTGCCGTAAAGATGGGCGGCGACTATGAGCCTGACATCCGGATAAAGCTCGAATGCCTTTCTGAGCGCCTGCGGGTCCATATTCCAGGTATCATACTCGGTATCGGGGAAGACGGGCTCGCCGTTTTCGTAAACCACGGGGTTTACGGTAGCGTCGAATGTCATATCGCTGCAGAATACTTTTTTGCCTTCGAGAGCTCCGTGGCCCGCCTTGGGTCTGCCGTAGAGTTTCTCGGCGCAGAGCCTGACGGCAAGATGCAGAGCGGCTGTGCCCGAAGAGAGGCCGACAGCGTATTTCCTGCCGAGAAGCGCGGCGACATCATTCTCGATAACGTTGATGTTTTCGCCGACCGTCGAGACCCAGTTGGTGTCGATGGCATCGTTTACCCATTTCTTTTCATCGCCGTGCATCGTGGGTGATGACAGCCAGATTTTTTTATCGAAGGGTTTGATTATATTTTTCTCTTTTATAAACATAATGCTTCTCCCTATCTGTTTCTTTTATCGGGTTGATATGTGGGGACCATTGACGCCACCTGATCGAATATATCGTCGCTGTTGTCAAAGGCCGTGTTGAGCAGTGATGTGAGATTGCCGATGAATTTTTCCATATCAAACGGTATGGGGCTGCCTATGTGAATGAGCTTGTTGGGGGTTGTCTGAAGCCCCTCTTCATCCATAAGCTTCTCTTCAAACAGCTTCTCGCCGGGGCGAAGACCCGTGTATTCAATCTTGACGTCTATATCGGGTCTCAGGCCGCTGAGCTTGATGAGATTCCTCGCGAGAGTGTCAATCTTGACCGGCTCGCCCATATCGAGCACGAATATCTCGCCGCCCTTGGCGTAGGTGCCCGCCTGAAGCACGAGGCTGACGGCCTCCGGGATTGTCATAAAGTATCTTATGATTCTCTTATCCGTGACGGTTATTACTCTTGTGGTCTCAATCTGCTTTTTGAAGAGGGGAATAACCGAGCCGTTGCTTCCGAGCACGTTTCCGAATCTGACGGCGACAAACTCCGTCTGGGCGTGGGTGTGGCCGAGGTCATCCTGGCCGGGGATTATAAACGGAGTATTCTTGTCCGCGTCATCCTCCATGTGAGTGCGCAGAACGGGAATCTCGTTTTCGCGGTGCTCCTTGATCATCCTGTCAAAGAACTGAATAATCATTTCGCAAAGCCGCTTGCTCGCGCCCATTATGTTTGTCGGGTTGACCGCTTTGTCGGTGCTGATGAGCACGAATCTGTGAACGCCGTTCATCATCGCGGCGTAGGCCGTCTTGTAGGTTCCGAAGACGTTGTTCTTGATTGCCTCGTTGGGGCTGTCCTCCATAAGGGGAACGTGCTTGTGAGCCGCCGCGTGATAGACTATGTCGGGCTTGTATTTCTCAAACAGCTGATCGAGGCGTCTGCTGTCTCTTACCGAGCCGATTTCAACCGCGAGGTTGAGGTCGGGATATTTTCTCTTGAGCTCCTGCTGGATTTCGTAGGCGTTGTTTTCATAAACGTCAAAAATCAGGAGCAGCTCCGGCGAGTGAGCGGCAATCTGTCTCGCGAGCTCGCTGCCGATGCTTCCGCCGCCGCCGGTGATGAGTATCTTCTTGCCGCTGATGTATTCGAAAATCTCATCCATCTCGACCTTGATGGGCTCTCTGCCGAGAAGGTCCTCTATCGAGACATTCTTCATCTGGGTTGTAAGATGGCGGTCATCGACAAGCTGGAACGCCGAGGGAAGCGTCTTGATTTCGCAGCCGGCCTCCTTGCAGATTTCGAGCAGCTGCTTTATCTGATCCGGAGGAAGACTCGGGATGGCCACGAAGATTTTATCGATTCCGTATTTTTTGCGGTAGTGCAGGATGTCGTTCCTGTCGCCGACTATCTTGATGCCGTCTATGAATCTGCCGATTTTGTTCTTGTCATCGTCTATTATGCAGCAGACCTTGCCGCTGATGGTTTTGGAAGTGTTGATTTCCCTGAGCAGCTTCTGACCTGCATCGCCTGCGCCGATTATCATGATTCTCGGCCCGTCGGAGGAGGCGACCTCGCTGTTGTTTCTGAACAGCATCAGCACCCTGTAAACAAACCTGACGCCGACCACGGAAGCTCCCTGGAAGCACGCGCCGAAGAAGTAGTATGAAATGGGCAGACGCCATATTCCGAAATATCTGCAGAAGGGGATAATCAGGAATATGTGCGAGACCGCCATTATGACACTCGCGAGGACCGCCCTGAGAAGCTCATAGTAGCTCGCGTACTGCCAGACGGTCGCGTACATCCTGAAAACCGTAAACACGACTACGCAGGCCAGCGCGTAAAACGGAGCGAAGCGGAGAAACGATGATATGAAGGGAACGGGGATGGTGCGGAATTTCATATCGTAGCGCAGCATAAGCGCGGCGAAATATGAAACCGTGACCGCAGCCATATCGTATATCATCAGTATAACCGCGAATATTTTCCATTTTTCAACATGAAGTTTTGAACCGGCTTTTTTGACATCCGCCGAATTATCCATCAGTCTCACCTCAAAAAACAGGTTATTTAATACAATTTTTTATTTAAAAATATTATTCCAATATAATTCTATTTATATTAACATATTATAATTTATTTTTCAAGAAGAATTTAAAAGAATAGAATAAAGCTGATAACTGAATAACCCGCCCGCCGGGCAAAAAGAATAAAGCCGCGCATCCGTAAAAGGATACGCGGCCTGAGCAGAAGGCTGCTCAAAACCAGTATTTCTGCATTTCTTCGAGAAAATCCGCGCTCAGCTCAATCAGGCTGCCGGGAAGCACGGAATCGATTCCGCACCGCGGGCAAAGAGCCGTGCGGCCGTCTCTGTCTTCATACCACCGGGTAATTTCACCGGCGGCGAAGGTTTCATTGCAGTTGAAGCATCCGCACAGTTCGCTGCGGCGCACGGCCTCTTCATTCGCGAGCGAGAGCTTGTGCGCGATGAGAACGGCTTCTTTTCCGGAAACTCCCGGAAAACCGTCTTTTTCCCAAAGGTAGTCGGGATTCGCTTCAATCAGTTTAAGATAATGGTTTCTGTGGTCTGCGGCGCTGAGCACATTGGCCCCTCCGGCTTCTTCGCGGGCGTCGTTTATACGGCCGCAGTATCTGCAGACTTCGTAATTCTTCTCCCCGGCAAATACGGTCTTCCCGCATACGGGGCAGGTAAGGTCGCTGTCTTTCATAAAAAGCACTCCTTTCTTCAAATCAATAAAACGAAAAAACCGCGCAGAATGCGCGGCTCCTGTCTGTGGAGCAGGGTACGGGAATCGAACCCGCCTCTAAAGCTTGGGAAGCTTTCATTCTACCGATGAACTAACCCTGCACGCTATACAAAAAACACGCCGCACCGCGCCTGCGGTGCGGCGGAAAACAAACTGTTTTGATTATTTCTTTACAGCGCCGATGATATTCTTGCCGAGACCTACGATCTCTTTGAAATCAACGCCTGCGAAGAGAGCCTTGACAACGCTTACGATGCCGCCGAACAGGTCGCCCCAGGCAACGTTCTTGACAGCGTCAACAAGCTTGCCGCCGTAGTACTTGAGCCAGCCGATAGTGCTGTAATCGCCGTTGTGCGGGCAGGTTTCAACGTGGAGATCATAAGCTCTCTGAGTTGAGAATTTCTGGCCGCAGCCGCCGTCAACATAATCTTCACCCGAATAGGGGCAGACAATGTAGTGACCGTCGGTGTGGTTGTAACGTGCGATGTGATTTGCATAAGCGTCTTCATTTGAGAAGGTCTCGCCGCAGTAGGGGCACGATGTTGACCAACCGCTCTCTTCACCCCATGCGCATGCCATTGCGGACATCGATGAGAGGATGAAAAGTACAGCAAATAATACCGATAATGCTTTTTTCATTTCGTAAACCTCTTTTAAAAGAAATTCGCAGTTTCGCACCTGCTTGAATAATCTTATCATTTTTTGATTGCCGTGTCAATAAAATTTGTTAAAATTTGTGCACAAATTATTAACAATTTTTATTCCTCTGCGGAATTATTTTCCTCGTCCGCAGGCAGAATTTCGACTTTGATTTTGTCGATTCTGCGCTCATCCATCGAGAGGATGGTGAATCTCAGATTCTCGTAGTTTGTTTCAATCGGAAGCTCTGCGTCCTCGCCCGGAAGATATCCGAGCAGGCTGATGACAAACCCCGCGAGAGTGTCGTAATCCCCCTCGGGTATATCGACGCCGACAAGCTCGTCAACCTCGTCGATGTCGGTCAGGCCGTCTATCGTGAAGGTGGTCTCGTCAATCTGCTCAATCTCTTCCTCCTCGTCATAGTCAAACTCGTCTCGGATGTTTCCGACTATGGATTCGATGAGGTCCTCGAGCGTGACGATTCCGGCCGTCCCGCCGTATTCGTCAACGACGACGGCGAACTGCGTGCGGCTCTCCGTCATGGCCTTGAAGACATCCTGGCAGGGCTGGGTTTCGGCCACATAGAGCGGCTTTCTCATAACTTTTTTGATGGTGAGATTCTTCGGCATTGACTGCCCGACATATTTGAGCAGGTCCTTGGCGTAGAGCACGCCCACTATGTTATCCTGGTCGCCCTCATAGACGGGTATTCTCGAGTAGCCGTTTTCGACGCAGAGGTCCGCGACCTCCTCGAGAGAGCGCGTTATGTCAATGGCGGTCATCTCTGTCCTGTGAGTCATGATATCGCCCGCGTCGAGGTCGTCAAACTCAAAGATGTTGTCTATCATTTCCGCCTGCGCGTTCTCTATGACGCCCTTCTCTTCGCCGGCGTCAACCATCATGCGTATTTCCTCTTCGG